>JALXAF010000248.1 GCA_026992375.1 Anaerolineae bacterium | reverse complement strand
CCGTCAATCCCGATCCCGCGCACATCGATGGCGTGCTGCTGCCTTTCACGGTGACAAGCGGCGTGGCCGCGGTGCGACGGGCGTTAGCGGGCGATCTGCATATCCAGGCCATCCCCCTGGCCCAGGCCCGGCTCAACGACGGCCAGACTCTGTTGGCCTTCAATGATCTGTTCGTGGGACGACACGATCACCGCTCCGCCCGCTACCGCATCCATTACAAAGGTCGCAGCGAGCGCCACTCCTCCAGCGGCGTCATCATCTCGACCGGCGTGGGAGCCACCGGCTGGCTCAGCAGCCTGTTCAACATGGCCAACGGTATGAACGCCTACTTTGGCCGGAATTGCCAACTGGAGCCGCCTCCACTCAAACGCACCGATAGCGCCCTGTTTTTCGTCGTGCGCGAGCCCTTCGTCAGCAAGACGTCGGCCGCGAGCCTGGTCTGCGGCGTCATCACTCCCGAACACCCCCTGCGCCTTGAATCAGCCATGCCCGAAGGCGGCGTCATTTTCAGCGATGGCGTGCTCGATGATTATCTCGACTTCAACACCGGGCATGTGGCGCAGATAACCCTGGCCGAGCAGAAGGTGAATTTGGTGCGCTAAAAGCTTCGCTTTTGGGACATTTGATTCGCCGCGGATGACGCTGATTGTACGGATTTTCGCGGATTTTTCTGATTTTATCCGCGTCCATCTGTCCGATCCGCGTTATCAGCGGCGTATCCAGTCCGCCATGCGCCAGCCGGAAATGTGTTCCGGAGTTCAACCTGCTTCAGGAAATCGCCCAACTCCACTTCCTCCGCGTTCATCCGCGTTTGTCCGCGTCCTACTCACGAAACAGGAGGCTTCCATCTTCCTCGATGGCTTCTTTGATGGTTGTAATATCAGGTTGAGGAATGACGCCGGAGAATCTCACAAGCTCCTCACCCGAAACTCCCTTGCGCGACGCTGCTTTCAGGGACTGGATGAAGGAAAGCACCTGATGTTGCATACTCTCAGGCAATTCCTGCACCTGATTCATAATGGTTTCCGTCAGAATTGGTGTGCTCATTGTGCGATCTCCGTGCCATTATTCTAGCATAATTGCCTGAGGTATGCTATTGAAGCAGTGAAAGTGCTGTGCGGATAGCGTTCAGCAGGACAGGTTCTTGCTCCGGCAGCACGGTGCGAGGATCGAAGACCACCTGGTCATCCTGCACCCGGGCGATGACCGGCGGCGAGTCCGCCCGCAGCGCAGCCAGCAGCCGTTGGGGATGGGAATGGCGCACAGCCAGCAAAGTCGTGGGCAGGGTCTGGCCGGGCAATGAGCCGCCGCCCACGGCGCTGCCCCCGGGCTGCAACTCGACCCGAACGCCCTGCTTCGTCAGCGCATCGGCCCAGGCCCGGGCCCGTTGCGCCAGCGTCTCTTGGGATGCGCTGATCATGCGCCACACCGGAATCTCCTCGGTAGCGGTTCCTCGCAGATAGGCCGCCAGGGTGGCCTGGAGCGCGGCCAGGGTGGTCTTGTCCACGCGAAATGCCCGGGTCAACGGCTGACGCTTGAGCCGGGCGATAATCTCCTTGCGGCCCACGATGACGCCCGCCTGCGGCCCGCCCAGCAGCTTGTCTCCGCTGAAGGTGACCACATCCGCGCCGGCCGCGATGCACTCCTGCACCGTGGGCTCGTAGGCCAGCCCGTAGGGGCGGGCGTCCAGCAGAGTTCCGCTACCCAAATCGTTGACCACGGGAATGGGCGCGGGCAGCCGTCGGGCCAGCCCCACCAGCTCCTGCAAACTGGCCTCGGCCGTAAAGCCGATGATGCGATAATTGGATTGATGCACCTTCAGCAGCAGGCCCGTGCGCTCGGTCAGAGCGTTTTCATAATCGGCCAGGAGGGTGCGATTGGTGGTGCCCACCTCCACCAACGCGGCTCCGCTCTGCGACAGGATGTCGGGGATACGAAAGCCGCCGCCGATCTCCACCAGCTCGCTACGCGAGATGATGACCTCTTTGCCCGCGGCCAGGGTGCGCAACACCAGCGTGACCGCGGCCGCGTTGTTGTTGACCATCAGGGCCGCCTCGGCCCCCGTTAGCCGGGTGAGCATGGCCTCGGCGTGCACGTAACGGCTGCCCCGCTTGCCCGCGGACAGGTCGTATTCGAGATTGCTGTAACTGCGGGCTGCGGTCATCATGGCCTGCTGCGCTGCCTCGGAAAGCAGCGCCCGGCCCAGGTTGGTGTGCACGATGACTCCCGTGGCGTTGATGACCGGAATCAGCGAAGGCGCAAGATGCACCCGGACGCGATCGTGCAGCCGGGCCGCGATGGCGTCCGCGTCGGGCGGAGCCGCGCCGGTGCGGATCTCGGCGCGGATGTCGTTCAGCAGGTCGCGGGCCTCATCCCGCACCGGCTCGCGGCCGAACTGGGTGATGAGGGAGAGGACGTCGGGCCGGGCCAGCAGGGCGTCCAGGCTGGGGATATGACGGTAGGGATTTGTCATGGGCGGGCAAAAAGCGGCGGTCGCATGAAGAATGGCTTATGGCATGTAGCTATCCATCGAGATGATAACCGCATGACGTTCGACGCCTGCCCTGGGCGAAGCCGAAGGGTTTTACGCATGACGGACATTTGCCCAAAGGGCCAGCGCTGCTTTGGTGGGCGTTTGCTGACAGCGGCTTGTATAGTTGTTTCAGTATAACAAAAAACCGCCGATGCCCGAAGCATGACGGTTGACGTGTGGGCGGAACAGGACTCGAACCTGTGACCCCTTCCTTGTAAGGGAAGTGCTCTGACCAACTGAGCTACCCGCCCAAAAAAACAAACGCTATCAGAAAATGAAACGGGGTTGTCGGCCCCACATCCGGCTGCAACGGAATAGACCTTCGGATACCTGCCAGGAAGATGGTGAGAGGGGGTTTACTTGCGATAACGATAGACGATGCGGCCGCGGGTCAGATCGTAAGGCGAAAGTTCGACACGCACCCGGTCGCCCAGGTAAATGCGGATGTAGTACATGCGCATCTTGCCTGAGATGTGTGCCAGCACCTCGTGTCCGTTATCCAGTTTGACGCGGAACATGGTGTTGGGCAAGGCCTCGGTGACGGTGCCGTCCACCTCGATCTTGTCTGATTTCTTGCCTTTTTTTCTTGGTGTTTTGGCCAAGTTTGCAACCTCCTGATAAAGATGATGAGAGAATTTGAAGCGTACGAAACGCTACAAGTTTAGCATATCTATGCAGTTTTGTGAAAGATTGCGACCCTGGCGGATTTCCGGAAGCAGCCTCAATCGACGCGTCTCGCTTGCCGGACGCGGTTGGCAAATGGAATGCGTCGCGAGTAAAATGAGCCCTGTGACCACCTGGCTCGGAAAATACGCGAGCAAGCGACTTGTCGAAATCCTGACATGACATCCGCCATCCAATCACTGCAAAACATCCTGGCCCTGGAGGCCCGACGCGGCTACAAAAACGACGCGGTCACGGGCGGGTTGGAGCGATTCGCAGAACATTGGGAGACGCAGGCCCGGCGCGAGATTGCTGGCGCGGACGCACAATCCCGCATCACCGACATCGCGGCCATGCTGCGGGATTATTCACTGCTGCCCGAGGGCGCGCGGCCCAGCACCATCCGCCATCTGCAACGCTCGTGCCAGGGGCTTGGTAAGATGGCGGCGCGCTCGCGGCGCAAATCGGGGGGCAAAACCGCGCCCTTGCAGCCGCGCGGCAAAGCGGGCGAGCGTGTTGATGAAGCGCCGTCGCGGAGCCCGCGGGAATACAAGCCCCGCTTCACCGATTCTCCTCTGGACGCGCCCCTGACCACGCTGCCGGGCGTGGGCCCGAAACTGGCCAAAACCATGAGCCGTCTGGGCCTGGCTCGGGTGGGCGATCTGCTGTGGCATCTGCCCGCTCGCTATCAGGATTACAGCAACCTGCGCACCATCAGCCAGTTGCGCATCGACGAAGAGGTGACGGTGCGAGCCACGGTGCATAGCATGTTCAGCCGTCGCACTCGCACCGGACGCAAACTCACCACGGCCAAACTCTTCGATAAAACCGGAACCATCCAGGCCCAGTTCTGGAACCCCTACATCGGCAAATATCTTTTCCCCGAACGCACCTACTACTTCAGCGGCAAGATCAAGAGCGTGGGCGGACGGCGGGTGCTGGATAACCCCGAATTCGAGATCGCCAGCGACGATCCCACCCACACCGCCCGCATCGTGCCCGTCTACCCCCTCACCGAGGGGCTGAGTCCCCGGGTGCTGCGCAAGCACATCCGGCACGTGGTGGAGACCTGGGCCGATCACCTGCCAGACCCCCTGCCCGAAGCTTTGCGCCAGCGGCTAGGATTTCCCCGCCTGGGCCAGGCATTGCGGCAGATTCATTTTCCCGATGACGCCCGATCTCTGGAGCAGGCCCGTCGCCGTCTGGCCTTCGAAGAGCTGCTGGTCATCCAGTTGGGCGTGCTGGGACAGCACCGGGCCTGGCAATCCAAACCCGCCCGGCCCATCCCCCTGCCCGATGAGGCCCTGGCGCAATTTCTCGATATCCTGCCCTTCGCTCTGACCGGGGCGCAGCAACGGGCGCTGAACGAAATCCGGGGCGATCTGGCCCATGATTATCCCATGACCCGGCTGCTGCAAGGGGATGTGGGCAGCGGCAAGACGGTCATCGCGGCCGCGGCCATGTGGGCGGCAACGGTCAATGGCGCACAGGCTGCGCTCATGGCTCCCACCGAGATTTTGGCCGAGCAGCACTATCGCAAACTGGCCGATCTCTTCGGGGGGATGGTGAATCCGCACACCGGCTGGCCCATCCGCACCGCGCTGCTCACCGGCAGCGTTCTGGGCAAAAAACGAGAAGCCCTGCTGGCCGCGCTGGCCGCGGGCGAGATCGATATCCTCATCGGCACCCACGCCCTCATCCAGGGCGGCGTCATCTTTCGCGACCTGGCCATGGTGGTGGTGGACGAGCAGCATCGCTTTGGCGTGGCGCAGCGGGCCGCACTGCGAGAAAAAGGCCCGGCTCTGAACGCGCCCGACAGCCCGGCCGCGGGCCTGACCCCACACACCCTGGTCATGTCGGCCACGCCCATCCCCCGCACCCTGGCCCTCACCATCTACGGCGACATGGATGTCAGCGTCATCGACGAGCTGCCGCCGGGCCGCCAGCCCATCGAAACCTACTGGGTGAAGCCCGACAAGCGCCCGCGCATCTACAACTTCATCCGCAAGCAGGTGAGCGAGGGGCGACAGGCGTTCATCGTTTATGCGCTGGTGAACGAAAGCGACAGGCTGGAGGATGTGGGCGCAGCCGTGGCCGAGCACAGGCGTCTGCAAACCAAAATCTTCCCCGACCTGCGTCTAGGCTTGCTGCACGGCCAGATGACGGGCAAGGAGAAAGATGCGGTGATGCGGGCCTTCGCCAGGGGCGATTATCACGTGCTGGTGAGCACCGCGGTGGTGGAGGTGGGCATCGACATCCCCAACGCCAGCCTTATGATCATCGAAAACGCAGATCGCTTTGGACTATCGCAATTGCATCAGTTTCGGGGACGGGTGGGACGCGGGCCCTACCAGTCCTACTGCATCCTCATCGCCGAGCCCAAGAGCGCCGCGGGCGAGGAGCGGATGCGGGCCATGACGCGCACCCAGGACGGATTCGAGCTGGCGGAGATCGATCTGCGAATGCGGGGCCCGGGCGAATTCTTCGGCTCCCGGCAGAGCGGTCTGCCCGACCTGCGTCTGGCCCGACTCAGCGACGCCCGCCTACTGGCCCTGGCCCGGCAAGAGGCGCAGGCCATCCTCGACGCCGACCCCGATCTGGCGAAGCCAGAACACCGGCTGTTGGCCCAGCGCACCGCGTCCATCTTCAGGGGAGAGATGGACTTATCCTGACGCGGCGTCGGGCCTGCAAGAGCACGCGCCGGGGGGATGAAGTCGCCGGGCGGCCTCATTCAGGACGCGTCCAGTAACTGCTAAGGTAGTCTGTCTGTTTTCGGGGGCTTGGCTTCTGCTGCGGCAGCCCCCCCTC
>JALXAF010000247.1 GCA_026992375.1 Anaerolineae bacterium | reverse complement strand
CATAAAAGGCGATCTGCATCCGCACCTGCTGACGGCGCATGGCCCGTTCTTTCTCGTCATCGCCAACGATGGTGAAGACTGTGGTGCTGAAGGTCACATCCTCCACGCTTCTGCCTGCCTTCTCGGCCCCCGCCGTCACCCACGGACGAATACGTTCCCGCAGATAATCGATGGTATGGAAAGGATGCACGTGGAAGCCGTCGCAGAGCTCGCCTGCCAGCTCACACAGCCTCTGGTTGACGCCGGCGATATAAATGGGAATATCGGGATGTTTGATGGGGCCGGGACTGAAGAACGGCGACATCAGCGTCATCTTGTAAAAATCGCCGCGGAAATTCAACTTCTCGTTGTACTGCCACGCTCGCCAGATGTGTTTCAGCGCCAGGATGTATTCCCGTAGCCGGGCCGCAGGCTTGCTCCAGGGCATGGCAAAACGGCGTTCGATATGGGGCTTGATCTGCGTCCCCAGGCCCAGGATGAAACGCCCATTGCTGTACCTGGCCATATCCCAGGCCACATAGGCGGTGTGCATGGGGCTGCGGGCAAAAGCCACAGCGATAGCGGTGCCCAATTCGATCTCTTCAGTATGTTCGGCGATCAGCGCCAGTTGCGGGAAGGGATCATGCCGGGTTTCGGGCGTCCAGATGGCATCGAATCCCATCCGTTCCGCAGCGATAGCGGTCGTCTTGATCTGAGAAAGCGTATCTGCATCGAGAACAATATCAAGCTTCATGGTGGATAACCTTGTGGATAATCTGTGGAAAATGTGGAAAAATCGGAAATTATTGTGGACAAGATGGGGAAACAGTATCCCATAAATGTAGTCTTCTTGACAATTCACCATGATCATGGAGGGGAAATTTGTCGCCTCCTACGTGTTGGCGTATAATGTCGCCTGATACAAGCGCCGGGGCTCACAAAGATTGTGGGGCGTTTTTACGCGTCTTGCAGGGAATCAGAACAGAACACCTCTGTTTATGACCAAACCAATCAAACATACCGGTTCTCACCGCGTCATTTGACGCATTTTAGCTGTCATCTTATGACTTCATCATCTCCTCCAATCATGCCGCTGGACCTCAGCGAAACCCTGGCTGAAAGCCGTTTTGTCGGACTTTGGCGGCTGTTGCGCGGTTACTATGCCGCCTTCATTACCGCCAATCTGGCTGTTGCCGTCTCAGCCCTCTCTCGCACCGCGACATATCTGCTCATCGGCTATTTTGTGGATCAGGTGCTGGGTGCAGGCAAATCATGGCAATACATGGCGCTGGTTGCTCTGGGTTTTATTGCTTTGGCCCTGGTGCAGGGCGGGTTCACCTTCCTCAGCGGATGGCTGGCAACCAAAACAGCCGAGGGCGTCGCCCTGCGTCTGCGCAATTATGTTTACGATCACATCCAGCGCCTGAGCTTTTCCTTTCACGATCGCACCCGCACGGGCGAGCTCATTCAACGCTCGACCTCCGATGTGGAAGCCGTGCGGCGTTTTTATCAGGAGCAGGCCATGAGCATTGGCCGTATCCTGCTGTTATTCATCATCAACTTCATCGCTATCTGGCGGCTGGACGCCCGTCTGGCCCTGATTTCCGTGGTAGCCGTCCCGGCGCTGGTGCTGATCTCTTACTTCTTCTTCAAGCGCATCGCCGACCAATACGAGCGCTATCAGGAGCAGGACGCGGTGGTCTCGTCCACCC
>JALXAF010000246.1 GCA_026992375.1 Anaerolineae bacterium | reverse complement strand
CGTCCAGGGGCTGCAAAATCTCCATATCGTGGGGGCCGCGCACATAGACTTGCCAGCCCGAGCCGCCGGGAATCTGTCCGTAGATGACGCTTTCGCTGGGTTCGGCGACGGGAATGGCGAAATTCACCTCGCGATGGTTGCGGCCCGACATCCTGAGGCCGCCGCGGCGCAACAAGGTGTCCTTGACCCGCACATAATACTGCCCCGGGCCCAGGTGATCGAACAGATAACGCTCGTCCGGCCCCACCTCCACGGTGCGTCGGCCATCGGGCCCCTTGAGCATGACGATGCGGCCGCTGCCGTTGATCACCCGGCCCGAGATGGTGCTGTAGGCGGGCGTTTCCACGTCTGGGGCTTCCAGTTCCAGGGTTTCCTGCTGGCCTTTCTTCAGCGTGATCTCGCTCTGGATGTCCAGGTCGGGCAGCCGCACCACATAATCACCCGGGGGCAGGTTCTCGAAACTGAAGCGGCCCTCTTCATCCGCGATGGCCTCACGACGCAGACCTTGGGGGCCTCGCAGCAGCACCCGCAGGCCCGCGCCATGGTGGATGACTCCGCTGACATTGCTCTGGGCGGGCTCCTCCTCCGGCGGCGTCTCCTCCTGACGGGCGGGGCGGAAGGTTACGGCCAGGGCCTGGCTGCTTTCCAGCCTCACCCGTGCCTGCACGCCCAGCCCTTCGGGCTCGATGACGTAATCGCCTGGGCCCAGCGGCGAAAACTCCAGCGCAAAAGGCCCGAACTCGGGCTTGCTGCCTGTGGTGCGCGTGTATCCCTCCCAGCCATCGGCCGAGATGCGCACGGGCAGGTCGGCCGCGCCCTCGACGCTGACGCGGATGAGGCTGAGACCGGGCGCGGCGCCCGCGTCCTCCACCTGCACGCGCCAGCCTGATTGCGTTTCTGGCGCGGGCGGAGGCGTCACCGGTTCGGTTTCACCCAGTTCGAGCTGGACGTGGTTTTTGCCATCCAGGTGAATGTCCAGATGCACGATTCCGGCTCCGGGCACAGAAAGGCGATAATCGCCCGCGGGCAGATTTGCGATGCGGAAGCGCCCCGCGTCGTCCGTATATGAGTCGATGGCGTAGCCCGCGGAGCGCAGGATGATGCGCATATTGGGATAGCCATGAACGACGCCGCTGACGATGCTTTTCGTTCGTCCGCCAATGACGGGAATGCCAGGATTTTCGTCCTCGTCGTAGGTGAATCGCCGCGTGCGCTTGGGCAGCGCTTCCAGCGCATCCACCGCGGGCAGATGGCCGTCGGGCCAGCGCGCGGAGAACCAAGCGTGACCTTCCCAGCCTTTGCTGCGCAACACAGCCGCGCCCATCAACCAAAAAGCGGTGCAAAAGTAGTAATCGGGCGCGGCGTCGTAGCGACGGCTGGTCCCCATCATAATTTTCGCCATCTCGGCCACTTTTTCGGCGTGGCGCTCGGGCGTGGTGGTGGGGTAGCGCGGATCGTCGTCTTCGCCCACGATGGGCCCGTTCTCGGTGCTGAGGATGGGCAAGTGACGGCCCAGATGCTTCATGCTCAAGTCGGCCAGCCGCTGGAAGGCCAGAAAACCGGACGGGTCTTTGTGGATGTCGGCCCGGGGCTGTTTGCCCTGCTTGCGCTGCTTGTTGATGAAATCCAGGGTGCGCAAACTCCAGCGTGAGCCGGTCCAGCTTTCGCTTCCCATGGCCCGATAAGTCTCGGGCGAAAGTTGCTCGCCCCGGCGGTTGACACGGTCATAAGGATAATCCAGGGGATGGTTGATATCGTAGTTGTGCACGGCCAGCCACACCGGCTCGTCGAAGAGATAATCGCCGCCGTGCTCGATGATCTTGCCGATGAGGTCCCATTTCGCGCCGACGGCTGTGGCGGGCACAGCAGGATAGCCGCCCAGGCCCAGGATGGTCTCCATATCCACGATGGCGGCCCGGGCCACGTAGTCGATGGCGTCGGAGGGGGCAGCGCCGCCTTCCCATTCGCTGGCCAGCTCCGGCTCGTTGTTGAATTCGAAATAGCGTACGCCCGCGGCCAGATAATCCTTGAGATAATCGATCTCATCGGACCCGAGCACGGCCTTGCTCAGATTGCGCGAATTGGGACGATGTCGGTAGAGGCGCACCACGGGCATGATGTCCGCTTCCAGCAGTAGTTCGGCGAATTCGACGCCGCCCGGATGCAATAACTTGACCCATTTTACGCCCATGCGTTGCAATTGTGGTATCCATTTGGTTCGCAATTCGCCTGCGCCAACAGCGCCAGCGTTGCCCGGGCTCCAATGTACGCCGATGCCAGTGTCTTTCGGAGGACGGGGGTAATCTTTCAACTCCATCTAAAGGCCTCTTGGGGGAAAGAGAGGAATGAGGGAAGGGATGCTATTTGATTTTACCGCACAATGCTCAAAGACGCCACAAGATCACGAGTACGCTGGTTTTCGATCCTGTTTCTGAGTTGTTGGCGAGCCCTCGCTCGCGCCTGCCGCTTCAGCGGAGAGAGGCATTCTATCAGCGGGCGTGAGATGTCTGTGTTTCATACGTATTTGCCAGGTGCGAATGGCGGCCTCCATTTTTACCGGAATGCTCATCTTGGATTTGCCGATGCGTCGATCTTCGAAATAGATAGGGACCTCCATGGTTTTGTAGCCCAGCCGTTCGGCCACGTAAGCCATCTCCACTTGGAAAACATAGCCATTGGAGTCGATGCGGTCCAGCCCGATGCCCTCTAGAGTCTCCCGGCGCCAGGCTTTGAATCCAGCTGTGCCGTCTTTGACATTCAGATTCAAAATGAGGCGGGTGTAGATGGCATTAGCCCACCAACTGAGGAAGCGCCGCCACCAGCTCCACTGCTCATCCAGCAGCCCCCCATCCACATAGCGCGATCCCACCACGACATCCACATCCTCGTGTTTTTCCAGGATATCGAGGAAGGTGGGGATGTATTGGGGCGAATGGGAGAAATCCGCGTCCATTTGCACCACCACATCCGCGCCCATGTCCAGCGCTTTGCGAAAGCCGTCGATATAGGCCCGTCCCAGGCCTGGATCCTTGTAGCGATGCAGCACCGAGACCTTGCCGGGATTGCGTTCGGCCAGGGCTTCTGCGATATCGCCGGTGCCATCGGGCGAGTCATCATCGACGATGAGGATATGCTTTTCGCATTTGATCGCAGGCAGGGCCAGCAGCTCGGCGGTGATGGCTTCGATGTTGGCGGCCTCGTTGTAAGTGGGGATGACGATGACTAAATTCATGGGAGATTGCGCACACTGGGCGAGAGGGTGACGCGCCATTATAGCAATGTGCATTTGAAAGAGCAAAGTGCATTGGTCGGCCCGCGCCCGCAACCCGGTTCGCGTCTGTTCGGTGATTGGATTGGCGCAATTGGGAAACGCTCCCCCATTTGCCATTTGCTCGTCAGCTTGACGAATCTTCGGGAATATCTTATGATTGCTTTCTATTGCATTATGAATTCTTTTTTCTAGATTACCGCCTTCATCGTTTTCTTTTGTGAGGTTTGTGTTTCATGTCCAATCATCTCAAGCTGGACAAGATGGATTTTCTGATTCTGGATATCCTGCAAAACGAGGGGCGCATCAGTAATGCTGAACTCGCCCGGCGCATTTCATTATCCCAGCCAGCCACTCACGCCCGTCTCAAGCGCCTGGAAAGCAGCGGCTTGATCCGTTCTTACATGGCGTTGCTGGATAGGGAGATGCTGGGCTTCGAGATGTTGTGTTTTGTGCATGTCACCCTTGAGAAGCATCAACCCGATCATGTGAAGAATTTCCACATGCAGGTGGAAAATATGCCTGAAGTGGTCGAGTGCTATCACGTCACTGGCGATTACGATTATCTGCTCAAGGTTGTCATGCGTCATCGTCGAGATCTTGAGGATTTTCTGGTGGACAAGCTGTCCCGCATCGCGGGCGTTGGTCGCGTGCACACCAGCGTGGTGCTGCGGGAGGTCAAGGAAACCTACGCCTTGCCCATCCTGCCAGAGGCGGAATCGAAGGCGGGTGGCTCATAATCGACCCGCAAAAAAGGTGCGTCGCATGTGACGAACGCGACGCACCTTTGCTGAATCCGAAATGTTGGGGGCGGTTGGCCGCTTTACGCTCCGAATTTCTTCAATCGGCCCGCGTAGCCCAGAGCCCAGGGGATGATCTCGGTGGCGTGGAAGACGCTCATGGCTCCCCTTTCGCTGGCCCGTTCACCGAAGGTGGCGACGCCATCCTGCATCACGTCGGGTCCCCAGAACAGCGTGGGGACGGGATGATAGGAGTGGCTGCGCATCTTGGCGGGCGTGCTATGATCGCCCGTGACGATGAGCACGCTGGGATTCAGGGCCAGGATGTCGGGGATGACCGCGTCCACGGCCTCGATTTCATGCACCTTGGCCTCGAAGTTGCCATCTTCGCCGTAGCTGTCGGTCTTTTTGATGTGCACGAAGAAGAAATCGTAGTCCTCCCACACCTTTTTCAGCGCTTCGATCTCGTGGTGGGGGCGGTCGCCTTCGAACTGGATGACCTCCATGCCCACCAGCCGGGCGACGCCCTTGTACATGGGGTACACCGCGATGGCGGCTGAACGCAGGCGGTAGGTCTTGGGGAACTGGGGCAGGCCCGGGTCTTTGGCGATGCCGCGCAGATTCAGGCTGTTGGCCCGCGGCTCGTCCGCCAGAACTTTGCGGGCTTGCGCCACCCATTTGTTGATGAGCTGAGCTGTGCGCTGGCCTTCGGGCGTGCCGCTCAGGTCTTCCACCGGCAGCGGCGGCTTGCCTGTCACCAGGGGGTCCGTCTCGGTGAGCTCGCCGCCCAATCCCTCGCCGCGGAAGACCACCACAAAGCGATGCTCTTTCACTGGCTTGACGATGACCTCCACGCCATCCTCGGCCAGACTGGTGTTGGCCTGGAGTTTGGCGGTGAGACGAACGCATTCTTTGGTGGAAATGCGCCCGGCCCGACGGTCGGTGATCAGGCCATTCTCATCTGCGGTGGCGAAATTGCCGCGAGCGGCCATGTCGTTGGGCCCCAGCTCGAAACCGATGCCCAGGGCCTCAAGCACGCCGCGACCGATTTCGTAGCGCACCGGATCGTAGCTGAACAAACTCAGATGCGCGGGGCCCGAGCCCGGCGTGACGCCCGGGCGCACCGGAATGGAACGGCCGCTGCTGCCCTCCCGGGCCAGCCTATCCAGATTGGGCGTGTATGCGCTCTCCAGTTCGGTGAGGCCGTTGGGTTTCATGGGCAGGCCGCCCAGACCATCCATCACCAACAACACGATTTTGTTGTCATTGCTACTGATGAGCTCTTCGTAAACTTTATGGTCGGTAATAACCATTTTTCACCTCATAGAAAAGGGGATGGACGATGATCGCCCATCCCCGAAAATGTTATTGCAACGCGAGCGTCAAACGTAAGCAACTTCGGTGGTTGGGTCAAAGAGGTGCATGTTCTGCATGTTGACCACCAGGTCGATGGGCTGACCGGGAACAGCCTTGGTGCGAGGATCGACCCGGGCGATGAACTGCTTGCCGCCTGTGAGCGCATAGACGAAAATCTCGTTGCCCATCAACTCAGAGAAATCAACCTGGGCCTGCAACGGCGCGGCGACGATGTCGGGGGGCACGAATTCGGCCGAATGAATATCTTCGGGACGGATGCCAAAAATCACCTGCTGGCCCTTGTACTTGCGAAGCTGATCCGCCAGGTCTGCAGGAAGCTCCAGCCGGAAGGAGCCGCCATCGATGAACAGCTTTTTGGTGTCGGCTTCTTCCACCAGCGTGGCGTCGAAGAAATTCATGCTGGGGCTGCCGATGAACCCGGCCACGAAGACGTTGGCGGGATGGTTGTAAAGCACTTGCGGCGCATCCACCTGCTGCAAGATGCCATCCCGCAGCACCGCGATGCGATCCGCCATGGTCATCGCCTCGACCTGGTCGTGGGTGACGTAAATGAAGGTGGCTCCCAGGCGCTTGTGCAGCCGGGTCAGATTGGCTCGGGTTTCCACGCGCAGCTTGGCGTCCAGGTTAGAGAGAGGCTCATCCAGCAGAAAGACTTTGGGGTTGCGGACGATGGCGCGGCCCAGGGCGACGCGCTGTCGCTGACCACCGG
>JALXAF010000245.1 GCA_026992375.1 Anaerolineae bacterium | reverse complement strand
GGCGATGAAGTCGCCGGGCTACAAAACAGCGCCGGATAAATCCGGCTAGCCCCGCAGGGGCGCTGGCAGTAGACGCGAAGCGTCCTTCAGCCTACAATTAGATTATTTTGTCAATGTCCATCATCCGGTGTTTGGAAAACGGAATGACCGACTAAATTGATATAGTGTCCGTCGCGTGGCTACAGTATCGATTAGGCGAGTCTCACTTGCCGCGGCGCTCCGCGGTTTTGGCCTGAATCTGGTGAATTTATCGGTTTTTCTAACCCCACCCCAACCTTCTTTTCATCTTAATTTAATTTTGTCGTGCTATACTGAAACCGTAAAGAAGCAAGGGCGCATGAAAAAGCCCTAAGGAATGCGGTGGTTCCTCCTTTCAAGCTCCTTTCCTCCTCTCTCAAAACCCCGGCCATCCCCTCTGGCCGGGGTTTTTGTTTGGGCGCGAAAAAGTGCGACGCATTGCTCACAGGCGCCCGCGCGGCGGGCGAACCGTTGCGAAAACGATGCGCCCGCCGCACAAAAGGCGCTTGAGGCAAGTGTGTCGCACCTGAGAGACGATTAGAAATCGACGGTGCCGAAGGTGAGAGCTTTCTTCACCTCGCCAATGGCCTTGGTGATGTCGATCTCCCGGGGGCAGGCCTCCACGCAGTTGAACGCGGTGCGGCAGGCCCACACGCCGAAGCGGTCGTTGAGGATCTTCAGGCGCTCGGCAGTGCCCTTGTCGCGAGAGTCGAAGATCCAGCGATGGGCCTGAACGATGGCCGCGGGCCCCACATACTCGCCATTGGCCCAGAAGGAGGGACAGGAGGTGGTGCAGGCTCCGCAGAGGATGCACTTGGTGGTGTCATCGAAGCGCTCGCGGTCTTTCTGGCTCTGCAGGCGCTCCCGTTCGGGCGGGGGTTCGGGATTGATGAACCAGGGTTCGATGGACTTGTACTTGGCGAAGAAGGGCTCCATGTCCACCACCAGGTCTTTGATGACCTTGAGGCCGCGGATAGGCTCCACGGTGATGACAGGCTGCACATCCCGCACCAGGGTCTTGCAGGCCAGGCGGTTGTGGCCGTTGATGACCATGGCGTCGGAGCCGCAGACGCCGTGGGCGCAAGAGCTGCGCAAGGTCAGCGTGCCGTCCTGATACCATTTGATGGTGTGAAGGACATCCAGAACCTGCTTGGTCTCCTCGACATCCTTGACCTCGTATGTTTGCCAATGCGGCTTTTCATCCACATCGGGATTGAACCGCAGGATTTTTACTGTGACATTGACTTTTGCCATGACTCTATCTCCCAGCAGATTAGTAAACGCGTTTGATGGCCGGGTACTTGTACGTGCCGTCCGGATTCAGGATGCGTCGCACGGGCTTGTAGCTGAGCTTGACCGTGCCGTCGGGCTGCAACCAGGCCAGCGTGTGCTTCATCCAGTTCTCGTCATCCCGATCGGGATAATCGTCGCGGGCGTGAGCGCCGCGGGACTCGGTGCGGTTGGCGGCGGAGGTGGCGGTGAGCAGCGCCAGGTCCAGCAGGTTGCCGAACTCCCAAGCCTGCAACAGCTCGGTGTTGAAGGTTTTGCCTTTATCCTGGATGCCAATGTGCTTGTAGCGCTCACGCAGCTTTTGGATTTCCTCGACTGCCTCGTCCAGCAGCTCCTGCGTGCGGAACACGCTGACGTTTTTGGTCATCAATTGCTGGAGTTCGGTGCGCAGCGTTGCAACATGCTCGTGACCATCGTTGGTGCGGATGCGCTCCAGCATTTCGGCGACTTCCTGACCAGCGTTCTCGGGCAGGGGAGTCCAGTCGTTTTCCTGGCAATAGCGAGCCATATCCAGACCAGCTTGCTTGCCGAAAACCACGAGATCCAACAGCGAGTTGGTGCCCAGACGGTTGGCGCCGTGGGCGCTGACGCAAGCGCATTCGCCCGCGGCGTAGAAGCCGGGCATCGGGGTGCGCTCTTCGTCGATGAGCACGCGGCCATGAACATCGGTGGGGATGCCGCCCATGGCGTAGTGAGCCGTGGGCTGCACGGGCATGGGGTCCACCACCGGGTCCACGCCCAGATAGGTCTTGGTGAAGTCGGCGATGTCGGGCAGCTTCTTGCGCACATAATCCGCATCGATGCGACGGGGCGTGCCGTCGGGATTGCGGATATCATCTCGCTCGAAGTACTTATTCACCGTTTCGGGCCGGATATCCAGCCACACCCAGTCTTCGCCATTGATGCCCCGGCCCGCCATGATTTCAAGATAGATGGCCCGGGAGACCACATCGCGAGAGGCCAGATCCTTCACGCTTGGCGCGTATCGATCCATGAAGCGCTCGCCCTCGTTGTTGATGAGGACGCCACCCTCGCCGCGCACGCCCTCGGTGATGAGAATGCCCATGCCGCGGATGCCGGTGGGGTGGAACTGGAAGAACTCCAGGTCCTGCATGGGAATGCCGCGGCGGGCGGCGATGCCGTTGCCGTCGCCCGTGTAGGCGTGGGCGTTGCTGGTGATCTTCCACATGCGGCCAAAGCCGCCGGTGGCGAAGAGCACCGTCTTGGCGTGGAAGACATGCAACTCGCCCGTGGCGATCTCATAAGCCACCACGCCCACGGCTTTGCCCTCGTTCAGCAGCAGGTCCACCACCTGGAATTCATCATAGAAGTTGACGTTGTTCTTGATGCACTGCTGGTAGAGGGTCTGCAAGATCATGTGGCCTGTGCGGTCGGCTGCGTGGGCCGCCCGGCGCACCGGCCTGTGGGTGATGTTGTTGGTGTGGCCGCCAAAGGGGCGCTGGGAGATTTTGCCTTCGGGCGTGCGGTCGAAGGGCAGTCCCATGTGCTCCAGTTCGATGACCACATCGATGGCCTCGCGGCACATGAATTCGATTTCGGGCTCATCGCCCATCCAATCAGCGCCCTTCACCGTGTCATAAGCGTGCCATTCCCAATGATCTTCTTCCAGATTGGCCAGCGCAGCGCCGATGCCGCCCTGGGCCGCGCCGGTGTGCGAACGGGTGGGATAAAGTTTTGAAATAACAGCTGTATCAACGCTTCTGCTGGCGTAGAGCGCAGCCATCAGGCCTGCACCGCCGGCGCCAACAATCACAGCTTCGTGTTTATGATATTGCATAGTCTTGACTCCTTAACCATTAAAGCTAATGACGGTATAAGCGCCCATGCCGATGACGATAAGGAAAATAACCAACAAAAGCGCTTTGACGAAGGCGTTCCAGCCGGGCTTTTTGATGTAGTCGTCCGTGATCCAGCGCAGGCCATTGAAGCCGTGCATCAGGGCGAAGGTTAGCAGGGCGATGTCATACGTCTTCCAAAACGGGCCCCAGGGGCCAATCCAGCGGTCGCGCACTACATCATAAGTGATGTTTTCCACCTGAATGCCAATGTGCATCCACAAGAGATGGATAACGGCGATGAACAGCAGGACGACGCCGCTGATGCGCATGAAGAACCAGGCCCATGTCTCGAAACCGCCCTTGAATTTTTCCTTTGGCAAGCCATATTCCTTGTTGATAATTTCCATGAGGCACCTCCTATCTCAGACCGAAGACGGGAGCCAGGGTGAACCAGGCGGCGATAAGAGACAGCGGCAGAACGATGCCCCACACCAGCCACCACAGCGTGCGCTGAACGTGACTGCTGGGAGCCCAGAAGTCCATAATGATTACTCGCAGCCCATTAAAAGCGTGATAAATCACGGAGAAAATCAAAAAGACTTCCAGCAACCGCATGACGGGGTTGGAGTAAAGATGCAGCACTTCCGAGAAGGCATCTTCTCCAAACATGACAACGAAGTTGTCCACGATGTGCAGGATCACGAACAGGGCGACGCCGAGACCGGTCAATCGATGCAATATGAAGGCGTAATGCCCCGGCCCTCCCTTGTACGTGATGCCTTTCCAGAGTGAGGAAATTGCATTTCCCATACTAGACTCCTTTGGCGTGATGGGATGAAAAGAAACAGTGGGTGAAAGAAATAAGAATTGTGATGATACTTATGTGTTGCTAATTGTGCACCAGCCCCCAACTCAGCGTCAACTTTCGGGGCGTGATCGAGGAGGGCTGACGGCGAAAAACCAGGTGTTCGAGATGCTTCGGGGCGGCGAGAGGATGGTTTTCGCCCCGCGCGATCTAACGCCATTCTGTATGATTTTCAGTATAACCGGCGTCATCGGGATTTCAAATGATTTTTATCATATTCGCTTATCCGCAATTGATGATATTGCATTCTGGACGCGCCCGGCAAGCGGCGCGGCCGTCATGTGATCCTCATTCGCTGCCGTGCAGCGCTCTCAACCAATGTCCCGACTATTGACAAATGCCCGTCAGGTCGGGTAAGATCGACTTGGTCGTGCTAGACGGGGAGCTAGCGGTGCCCTGCACCCGCAATCCGCTATAGCGGGGTCGAACTCCTCCCCGAGGCCCGACACAGTCGCTCGTATGCACCGTCAGTGTCACGGCGTGGATCTCGTGCGGCGTGAGCCTGTGAACCGGGTCAGGACCGGGAGGTAGCAGCCCTAAGCAGTCTCTCACGGGTGTCACGAGGGCTTCTGCGTCGGACTGGCGGAACGCAGCGAGGGCCGCTGTCGGGTCGACGGGAGGTGCACGACCATTGTCTTATCGCCCGGAGATTTTCCCGCCTCCGGGCTATTTTTTGTGACGATGCAGTTTACTCAGACCTCGGAGACTGGTTGACTGACAAAAGTCAGCTCGGCGTCTAAACTCGCCAACCAAAATCGGGGACAGGGGCGCCCCCCTTTTGTTCCTCCTCTGCTCCAGGATAGACAGGGGAGAGGATATGGAAGATTGATAGCCCGTCCCTAAAAACGAGCCTGCGCCCGCCAACTCGACTCTCAGCTCATTTTGGACGCACCCAAAAGATTTTATCCGTGTTTCCTCCTATCCGTGCCGAGTGAACAAGGCTACGTTAAGCAGTTACGAGTACAACACAAAAAGGCAGCCCCTCGCATGAACAGGCTGCCCTTTTATGTTAAATGCAAGTCGCTTTAGCGGCGAGGTTTGCCGCCGCGGCGATCTCTCCCGCCACGACGATCGCGGCCGCCACGGTCCCGACCGCCGCGGTTGCCCCCGCGGCCGCCGCCCTTCTTGTCCTTCTCTCGGGCTTCCTCCGCAGTCCAGCCTTCCAGCACGGCCTGACGGCTGAGGCGGATCTTGCCATTGGGGTCCACGTCGATGACCATGACCATCAGGTCGTCGCCCAGCTTGACCACGTCCTCCACGTTGGGCACGCGATAATCGGCCAACTGGGAGATGTGCACCATGCCATCCACGCCCGGCAGAATCTCGACGAAAGCGCCGTAAGGCTCGACGCGCACGACCTTGCCCGTGTAGATCTGGCCCGGCTCGACCTCCTTGGTCATCATCTCGATCTCGTCTCGGGCCGTCTCTGCGCCCAGGCCGCCAGCAATGTACACGGTGCCATCCTCGTCGATGTCGATCTTCACATCGTAATCGGTCTGGATGCGACGGATCATCTTGCCGCCCGGGCCGATGACCTTGCCGATCTTCTCAGGATCAATGTGAATGGTGATGATGCGAGGAGCATTGGGCGAAAGCTCGGGCCGGGGCTCGGAGATGACTTCCAGCATCTTGCCCATGATGAAGTTGCGGCCTTCCCGGGCCTGCTCCAGAGCGGTTTCCAGCAGCTCGTAGCTGAGCCCCTTGATTTTGATATCCATTTGCAAGGCGGTGATGCCCTTCTCGGTGCCCGCTACCTTGAAATCCATATCGCCCAGGTGATCTTCCATGCCCTGAATGTCGGAGAGCACCACGTAGCGACCTTCGTCGGTAGTGACATCGCCCTCGCTGATGAGGCCCATGGCGATGCCCGCCACCGGGGCCGAAATGGGCACGCCCGTATCCATCAGGGCCAGGGTGCTGCCGCACACCGACGCCATGGAGGTGGAGCCGTTGGAGCTCAGGGCCTCGGAAACCAGGCGCAGGGTGTAGGGGAATTGATCTTGAGGTGGGATGACCGGCTCCAGAGCCCGCTCGGCCAAAGCGCCATGCCCGATCTCGCGACGTTTGGGTCCGCGCATGGGCCAGGTTTCGCCGGTGGAGAAGGGCGGGAAGTTGTAGTGATGGATGTAGCGCTTGGTCTCCTCGGGGGAGAGGTTGTCCAGTGTCTGGGCGTCGCGGGGCGTGCCCAGAGTTGCCACAGTCAGCACCTGGGTCTCGCCGCGGGTGAACAGGCCCGAGCCGTGGGTGCGGGGCAAAATGTTGACGGCAGCAGAGATGGGGCGGATGGTTTTTGGATCGCGGCCATCGGGACGGATGCCCTCATCCAGGATGAGCTTGCGCATCACCTTCTTCTCCGCGGCCTCGAAAGCCTCCTTCAGGGCCTTCTCATCCTCGTATTCCTCGCCCAGCTTCTCCAGCATCTCGGCCTTCAGCTCATCCAGAGCCTCGCCGCGGGCGGTTTTGGAAAGCCCAGCCTTCATAATCTCGATAATGCGGTCAGAGACCAGCTCCTCTACGGCCTGCACCAAATTTTCATCGGGCAGAACCACTTCCACGACCATCTTCTCCTTGCCCAGCTCTTCCCGCATCTTGTATTGCAGATCGATGATGGGCTGCATGGCCTCGTGGCCCAGCTTGAGAGCCTCCAGCATCATGCCCTCGGGCAGCTCGTTGGCGCCCGCCTCGACCATGAGAATGCCCTCGCGAGTGCCAGCCAGACGCAGGTCCAGCAGGCTGTTTTCCATCTCGGGATAAGTGGGGTTGATGACGAATTCGTCGTTGATGTAGCCCACGCGCACCGCGCCCACGGGGCCGTCCCAGGGCACGTTGGAGATCATCAACGCGGCGGAAGCGCCGTTGATGGCCATGATGTCCAGGGGATTCTCCTCATCGGCGCTCAGAGCCGTACAGATGATCTGCACATCGTTGCGGAAGCCCTTGGGGAAGAGCGGGCGCAGGGGGCGATCCACCAAACGGGCGGTGAGGATGGCCTGCGTGCTAGGGCGTCCCTCACGACGGAAAAAATTGCCGGGGATGCGGCCCGCGGCGTAGATTTTCTCTTCGAAATCCACGCTCAGGGGGAAGAAATCGATGCCCTCGCGGGGCGATTTGGATGCAGTGGCCGTAGCCAGAATCACAGCGCCGCCCAGATGAACAGTGACAGCGCCGCCAGCCAGTTTGGCCAGGCCGCCGGTTTCAAAAGCAAGCGTTTTGCTACCGACTTCGGTTTCGTAACGATAGGGTTGATGGTAAGATGTCATGATACTCCTTCAATTTTGTTTCGCCCGACGCGCGAACACATCTTCCCTCCTGGGATTTCCCGCTTTCTCCTGCAAGCCCAGGGACTGGAAACTGAGTCGTACAACCATGGTACGGCCCACTTGCCAATTCCTGCGCCTTGCAGTGCGGCGATGCTTCCTGGCTGGGCGAAATGGAATGTGATGCGAATTGCTTCGCTGATTTGTATGATTGTTGATTACATAAGAAGCGAGCGGACGGTGCTCCCGATGCCATCTGCTCGCTTCTTTGCAATCAGTTTGGAATTATTTACGCAAGCCCAGTCGCTTGATAAGCTGTTGATAGCGTTGCGCATCCTTGCGCCGCAGATACACCAAGTGGCGCCGGCGCTGACCCACCAATTTTAGCAATCCCCTGCGGGAATGCTCATCATGTTTGTGGGTTTTCAAATGTTCGACGAGTTGATTGATTCGCTTGGTCAGCAATGCCACCTGCACTTCGGGAGAGCCGGTGTCGTGTTCGTGGAGGTGGTATTCCTCAATGATTTGCTGCTTCTCGGCAGTACTTAGAGACACTGAAACGTTCTCCTTTTTTCATGGCCGGGACACCGTTGGAATACCTGGACGCGTGCCCCAGCGAGATGTGGGAATGGACAAACTACGACTTCGGAGGGAGGTTAAGCGGGAGCCTTCTCCCTGCAATTGATAATTCTACCACTTTTCCTAACAATAATCAAATCAAGAGATTCTAAAGTTTTGACCTCCAGCCGCATCGGTGCAGAATCCATCCCTCAAAAAGCGCTCAGGTGCTTACAATAAGCGTAACTGCTAACGTACCCCGGTTAACAAACCACAAAGGACACAAAGGCACTAAGAACGCGAAGAAAAAAATGGATAATTTCCCCCTTGTGTCTTCGTGTTCTTAGTGGTTTTCGGATAACGACCGGTGACGACCTTATTAGTTACCAATAAGCCTGATTTTATCTGGTTTCATCTACGTCGATCAGCTTTTTCTGCGCCATCTGCGTTCCATTTACGAAACAGGCGCCACGCGCGGCAGTTCGCCGATACGGACGAAGATCTCACGCAAAGACGCAAAAGCCGCCAAGGATTCTTTGCTTCTTTTTCCCTTTGTGCCTTGGCGTCTTTGCATGAGATCTATTTTCATAGCAGGACAATGGCGTTCTATGGGCGCTTCATCGCCACGTCATGCGCGGCGCGGGCGATGAGGGGGATGAGCGCGCCCAGGCCCGCGAAGCGCTCATCTTTCGTCTGCCCCCGCACGTAGCGGATGTAGATCTGGGCGGCGATGACAGTCAGTCGGAACAGCCCCAGCGCGTGGTAGAAATGCACATCCGACACATCCCGGCCCGAGATCTCGGCGTAGCGCTGCACCAGCTGCGCCCGCGTCCAGAAGCGCTTGTCGCTCACGGGCATTTGGGCGATGGCCTGCATGTACGGCGGGTCCGAGGGTTCGGTCCAGTAGGTGAGCAAAGCGCCCAGATCGGAGAAGGGATCGCCCAAGGTGCACATGTCCCAATCAAATACCGCCACGATGCGACCCGGATCGTCGGGCGCGAACATGACGTTATCCAGCTTGTAGTCGTTGTGCACCAGGGTCGGCGGGGGCGAAGGGGGCTGATGGGCCTTGAGCCAGGCGTAGATCTCATCCATGACAGACATGTCTTCGGTCTTAGCCGCGTGCCAGCGTTTGTTCCAGCCTTCGATCTGGCGGGTGATGAAGCCTTCGGGCCGGCCGAGGTCGCTCAGCCCCAGCGCCGCGAAATCCACAGCGTGGAACTCGGCCAGGGTCTCGATCAGGGCCCGGCTCATGCGCTGGGGGGCGTCGGGGATGCCCGCAAATTCGGGCGGGATGGCTTTGCGCACAACCACGCCCTGCCGCCGCTCCACGATGATGAACGGCCCGCCAATGATGCTCTCATCCTGGCAGAACAGCCACGCCCGCGGCGCTTTGGGAAAGGCCCGATGCAGCACCGACAGCACTTTGTACTCCCGGGCCATGTCGTGGGCGTGTTTGGCCACCGGGCCCAGGGGCGGACGCCGCAGCACGTATTGCTGCTCGCCAAAATCCAGCAGATAGGTGAGATTGGCCACGCCGCCGGTGAACTGGCGCACGGTCATGGGCTTGTCCGCACCGGAGAGCTTATCTTTGAGCCAGGCTTGCAAGCGGGCCTCGTCAAAGCGCTCGTCCGGGCGCATGGGGATGGTGTCGTCAGTCATGCTGTTCGTGAATAAATCAATGGTGTGTGGATGCTGGTCATTGCTTTGAAAATAGACGGAAGACGGGGGGACGGAGGACCGAAAGAACAATCCCTTTCCCGTCTCCGGTCCTCGGTCCCCGGTCTCTTACTGTCTCACTGCTTTACTGCATACTGACCTGCTGCTTACTGCTTTTTTTCATACTCCCGCAAAATGCGGCGGGCTACGACCATCTTGTGCACTTCGTCCGCGCCGTCGTAGATGCGGGCAGCCCGCTCGTGGCCATACCAGTAAGCCAGGGGCGTGTAATCGGTGACGCCCAGGCCGCCATGCACCTGAATGGCCCGATCTAGCACATGTTGCAGCATGTTGGCCACGTAGAACTTGATCTCGGATATCTCGTTGCGGGCGGCGTAGGGGCCCTGCTCGTCGATGCGGGCGGCGGTGTCCAACACCAGCAGGCGGGCGGCGTCGATTTCGGCCCGGCTTTCCGCAATCCAGGCTTTGATGATCTGCTGGTGCGAAAGGGGATTGCCGGGGGAAAGTTCGCGCTTCACAGCGTAGCTGCACATGAGATCGAAGGCCCGCTCCGCAATTCCGATCCAGCGCATGGTATGATGAATGCGGCCTGGGCCCAATCGTTCCTGGGCCAGGATGAAGCCCTCGCCCTCCTCGCCGATGAGATTGCTGGTGGGCACGCGGGCGTCAATGAATCGCACCTCGCCGTGAGTGAAATAGCCTTCGCCCACGTGCCCGGCCACGGGCGTGTTCGCCTCCAGCACGAACCCCGGGGTGTCGGTGGGCACAATGAGCATACTGGCCCTGCGGTGTTTCTGCGCGTTGGGATCGGTGACGGCCATGACCACGGTGAAGGCCGCGCCATCGGCCGAGGTGGAGAACCACTTGTGTCCGTTGATAACGTACTCGTCGCCATCCCGCACTGCGGTCGTGTCCATCCACACCGGGTTTGAGCCCGCGTGCTCGGGTTCGGTCATGGAAAAGCAGCTACGGATTTCGCCCGCAATCAGGGGCTTGAGCCAGCGCTCTTTTTGCTCCTCGCTGCCGTGAGCCAGCAGCAGCTCCATGTTGCCGATGTCGGGCGCGGCGCTGTTGAAGACGTAATGTCCGAAGACCGAGCGACCCAACTCCTCGCTGATGTATGCGAATTCGGTGAGCGAAAGCCCCAGGCCGCCGTAGGCTTTAGGCATGTGCGGAGCCCACAGCCCCATCTCCTTTACCTTCTGACGCTTGGGCTCCAGCGCCGCTTCCGCGCCCTTGAAGCCGCGGGGAATGTAGATGCGCTCCAGAGGATAAAGCTCCTCGCGAATGAACTCGCGAACGGTTTGGATCATGTCCGTGATATGCGGAGGGGGTGCGTAGATCATGGTCGGGCCTCGATGATGGTAGTGAGAGTTTGCGGTATAGCACTTTACACATTCTAAAGCCGATCGGGGTGAACCGCCAATCCTTCTGTTGGGCTGCCAGTGCGTTGGCGGCGGTCGCGCAAGGTTCGCCAAGCCGACGTTTGGCGAGGCGGCAAACTCACCGCCAATTTGTTCACCTTTCATTCCCGTGCAGCCGATTACGACTCAATTCTCTGTCCACTTTTCCGCCAGTGGCGGGATTGCCGGCGATCCTGGATTCTCGTTTCCTGGGCGCTGTGGCATAATTCAAGAAAACCGGCTTTAATGAACATTGACAAACTAACCCGGTCATAGACTGAGGAAGATTCTCTCCCGCCACCAGCAGCGGGGGGATGGAGTCCCCCGGTTAAAAACTCAGATGCGACGTACTTACCACAGTCCATGGTCGCATCCCCGCATGTTCTGGAGTCGCCCAGGTGACGCCTTGGGCCAACGCTGTTTCAAGTGCGTCGCACCTGTAGCCTGACGACTTCATCGTCGGGCGAACGTGGCAAATGCCACTATGACCGATTTAATTTGTGAGCATTCATCAAAGCCGACCTGGGAGAGCAATGGAACAACCTTTTGCAGACGACTCGTCTCGCCCGATGGCGTGTGCGTCGGGCGCGTCACATATCGGCTCAATATCGATTGCTGTTTCAGGAGGTCATCATGTTTCTCTCACGTTCTTTTCTTCATTGGGTCGTCCTTTCGATGGCTTCGGTGGCGGTTTTCTTTGTTCTTTCATTTCCTTCTCACGGGACAGCTTTCTCTCCACCACATCCTAATTCAACTGCCCTGTCGCCTATCATCTTGGCTGATGGCTCTCCCGCCACGCTCAAGACGAAGCTGGGAATTGAGGAGGAAACTGGCATTCGTCTGCGTCCGATAGCGGCGGGAACCAATCACGCCTGCGCCATCCTGGCGGATGACCGGGTGATTTGTTGGGGCGAGAATGATTGGGGACAGTTGGGGGTGGCCGGGATGGTCAGCGTTTCCTTTCCGGTGTTCGTCTCCAATTTGGCCGATGCGCCTGTGACGCTGGCCGCAGGCGAGGAGCACACCTGTGCGATCCTTGCGAACGGCGGCATCCAATGCTGGGGCGGCAACCTCAACGGGCAATTGGGCAGTGGCGCTCCTTCCGTCACGCCTCAGATCACACCGGTTTCAGTGACCGGGCTGGCGGGCAAGGCCATCGATCTGGCCGCGGGGTCGTGGCACACCTGCGCGCTGCTGGCGGATGGCCGGGTGCAATGCTGGGGAGCGAACAACACCGGTCAACTCGGAATTGGCTCTCTGCATGATCAGGCTGCCCCGGTGACCATCCAACTGCCCGGCGCGGCCACCTGGATCACTGCCGGATGCAACCACACCTGCGCCCTGCTGCAAGATGGTCGCATGTACTGTTGGGGATGGAATGCGTGGGGGCAATTGGGCGTGTCTGGCGTCATGCAATCGACTACCCCGGTGCAGGTGACCGCAGTGTCGGGCGCGGGAACCACCATCGAGGCCGGATGCAACCACACCTGCGCGGTGTATCACGACGCCCAGGGCGAATCCCGTCTTTCATGCTGGGGGCAAAGCAATTTCATGCAAATGCCCGCGGAGCAGGAAATGAAGGTGAGCTTTCTCCTCATGCGCGCAGGCATGGGCCACACATGTATTCTCACCGCGGATCATAGTATGCTCTGCTGGGGGTACAATCGCTATGGGCAGTTGGGCGATGGCACGACCCGCAGTCGGCACGAATTGGCCCCGGTCGCGGGCATGACTCAACACGTCTTCTACATGACCACCGCTGCGGGGGCGAATCACACCTGTTCCGTTCTCGATGACGGCGAGGCCTATTGCTGGGGGAGCAATATGTGGGGGCAGATAGGGAATGGATCGTTGGTGCTGGGCCCGGCCCCCCGACGCGTTCCCGATCTGCACGCAGTGCGCGCGGTCAGCGCCGGGCAGGGATTCACTTGCGCAACGCCCGCGGATGGCTCTCTCTGGTGTTGGGGAAAGCGCTTCAACACGAGTTTCATCAGCGATGCGTCTTCCCCCACCCGTCTTTCATCGCCCGACAGCGGCGTTGCAGCCGTGCAGACGGGCATGGAGCATTCCTGCGTCCTCATGCAAGATGGATCGATCCGCTGTTGGGGGAGCAATGATTACGGTCAGCTTGGCGATGGCTCCACATATCTCTCCACGACGCCCGTGATCGTGAAAAACCTGGGCGGACAGGCGCGGGCTGTCCGCGTGGGCGATGATTTCTCCTGTGCGCTGTTGACGGATGGCGTCGTGCGCTGTTGGGGGCGCAACAATCATGGTCAATTGGGGCTGGGATCGACGCAGGATCGCCTTCTGCCCGCTACTGTCTCTCTACCCGCCGCGGCCAAAGCCATCGGCGCGGGCGGACAACACGCCTGCGCGGTCCTGACCGACGGCGATGTGTACTGCTGGGGGGAGAACGCTTCCGGTCAGATCGGCGATGGCGGCGGGCAAGATCGCCTCATGCCCGTCAGGGTGAATCTGACCGGCCCGGCTGTGGAGATGGCGGCTGGCGATGATCATACGTGTGCGCGGTTGGGAAATGGCCAGGTGTGGTGTTGGGGCGCGAATTATCAGGGGCAGTTGGGCAATCCCGACGCGGGGTGGGAAAGGGCGACGCCCATCCGCGTGTCGGCGCTGCGCGCCGCTGTCACAGCGTTGGATGCAGGCGGTGAAACCACCTGCGCCGTGGTGGATGGCGGTGCGTTTTGCTGGGGATTGAACCTGTATGGTCAGGTGGGTGATGGCTCCTATCGCAACCACTTTTCCCCCTCTCCTGTCATGGGAATGGCCGCGGGCGTGCAGGATGTGAGCGCGGCGTTTGATCACGTGTGCGCCCGGATGGACGATGCGCATGGCGGTGGCGCGATGTGCTGGGGCAGCGACGCCTACGGACAACTGGGACGCGAACGCGACCTGCGGTGGACGCTCCCCCATCCTTTGGGCGAAACGCCCCCGCCTTACCTGACGCCTAATCACGATGAGGGAAGAGCTGGCAGCGTGTTCACGATGGTGGGGGCCAACTTCCCGCCCACCACCCAGGGTAAGATTTTCATCAACAGACGCCTCGTTTCCTCCTCTCTGGTCATCGATGAAAGCGGCCAGACACGCTTTTTTATCGATAGCCGGGGCGCGGAGCCGGGCGATTACCTTGTTACTGTGAAAGCGGAAGGCAAGGAAGGAAACGGCAGGATACAGGTTCACGCCCACGGCGTCCTTTATCCTCAGGAGGGCGGAGGCCTCACCGTGTCGATTCCGGCCCGCGCAGCCCGGCATGCGCTGTTCATCCCATTTTTCCAACGATAGACGAAGTTGGGAAATAACCTGGCGACTTATCCCCGTCATCCCTCCCTCATCACATCCTCAACCTGGACCTCCTCACGCTCATGTCTTCCTGTAGATGAATTGGGGCCGGATATGGCCCGGATGGCGCGCGTTCGGTCGATCTCTCGCGACATCTTGTAACCTGACTGCATCCAATAGAGTGAACATGTCCCATCCTCACTCCACACGCCATCCCCACCATGACGTCCCAAAAGCCGCTCCCTGTCCCCATCCTCTTCCTGCTCCTGATTTTCTTCCTTGCTGCCTGCTCGCCCGGCGAGGAGGCCACCCCCGCGGCTTCTGACGGCAAACTCAATGTCGTCGCCACCACATCCATCATCGGCGACGTGGTCGCCAACGTCGGCGATGACCTCATCGATCTGACGGTGCTGATGCCCGCGGGCACTGATCCCCACAGCTTCGAGCCCAGCCCCCAGCAGATCGCCGCGCTTTCGGACGCGGATACCGTGTTCGTCAATGGTTTCGATCTGGAGCAGACGCTGATGCCCGTGCTGGATAGTGCGGTCTCGCCCGACAAGATCGTCGCGGTCTCCGATGGCGTCGAGCCCATCGAATTCGGTGGGAGGGACGCTGAGGCCGGGGAGCACGGTCAGCGCTACGATCCCCACGTGTGGATGGACCCCAACAACGTCATCATCTGGACGCAAAACATCGAAGACGCGCTGAGCAAGGCCGATCCTGACCACGAAGACGCGTATCATCAGAATGCCGAGGCTTATCGGGAGCAGTTGCAGGCGCTGGATGCGTGGATTCAGGCCCAGATCACGCCACTGCTGCCCCTGAAGGTGGTGACCGATCACAAGGTGTTCGGCTATTTCGCCCGGCGCTATGGCATCGAGCAGGTGGGAGCCATCATCCCCAGTCACAGCGCCCTGGCTCAGCCCTCGGCCCAGGAGATCGCTCAACTGGAAGACGTCATCAAACAGCTAGGGGTGAACGCCATTCTGGTGGGGAACACGGTGAATCCCAATCTGGCCAAACGCGTGGCCGAGGATACGGGCGTGCAGCTCATTCCCATCTACACCGGGTCTCTCAGCGGCCCGGACGGGCCCGCCTCGACCTATCTCGACTTCATGCGTTACAATGTGAACGCCATCGTCCAGGCGGCGCAAAGATAAGGTGATGGCCGGGAAACGAGATTGAGTTAATTTTCTGACCATGATAAAATCTGAATGGAAGTTGCTCCTCCGTCAGTCATCTTGAAGGAAGCGTGCGTATGCCCGAAGTAGTTGCCAGACCGATTCTTGGCGATAGCCGTGAAGTGCTGAAGACTTTGCCAGAAAATTCCATTGATCTGATCGTCACCTCGCCGCCTTATGCGGATCAGCGAAAAAACACTTATGGTGGGATTCACCCCGACGATTACGTGGAATGGTTTCTGCCCATCAGCGCCGAATTGTTGCGGGTGCTGAAGCCCACCGGCACGTTCATTTTGAACATCAAAGAGCGCGTTGTGAAAGGGGAGCGCCACACCTATGTCATCGAGCTCATCCTGGCCATGCGCAAACAGGGTTGGCTTTGGACCGAGGAGTTTTGCTGGCATAAGAAGAATTCCTACCCGGGAAAGTGGCCAAATCGGTTTCGAGATTCGTGGGAGCGACTTTTGCAATTCAACAAGCAGCGCCAGTTCAACATGTATCAGGAAGCGGTCATGGTGCCAGTGGGCGATTGGTCCAAAAAGCGCCTGCAGAATCTGAGTCCGACCGATCAACGCCGGGATGAATCGCGAGTGGGCAGCGGGTTCGGAAAACGCGTCGCCAATTGGGTGGGACGCGAGCTGGTTTATCCCACCAATGTGCTGCACATGGCGACTGTGACGAGGAATAAAAACCACAGCGCGGCTTTCCCCGAATCGTTGCCCGAATGGTTTATCAAGCTTTTCACAAAAGAAGGCGATTGGGTGCTCGATCCGTTCATGGGCTCGGGCACGACGCTTCGCGTCGCTTACCGGATGCGGCGCAATTCCATCGGCATCGACATCATGGACGATTATTATCAGATGGTCGAAGAGACCCTCGAAAACGAGCGCCCGGCGCAGTGGATGAATTCCGTGTCGATGGCTTGATTGACTGGGAAAAGTGAGCGGTGTTCAATTCGGAAGTCAAGAAAAAGTGATCCCCCTCCTCTCCTTTTACCAGACCCGCGAGCTGCAGGCCGCCCGAGACGCAGGCCTGCCCGAGATCGATGTCTCTCTCGACCTGGGCCTGAGCCTCGCCCGCGCCCGCCTCACGCCCGAGCGCGTGCTGCTGCCCCCGGGCCTGAGTCTGACCTGGGAGGATGTTGCACACATCCACGGCAACGAGCAGGCGGTTTTCGCCATCACCGAGGCCGGAGTGGAGAAGGTGCAGGCGTTTTCCGAGACCTTCGGGCGGCTCTATTCGCTGATGCCCACCGAAGGCGCGCCCACCATGCTCATCTCGGGCATCCCCATGCACCGCATCAAGAACACCGATCCCATGGCCGACACCCGCAGCAAGATCAAGGCGGCTGCGCCCCGGGGCCGGGTGCTGGATACATGCACGGGCCTGGGCTACACCGCGAGTCTGGCCGCCCGGCGAGCTGACGAGGTGATCACCATCGAGCTGGACCCGGCGGTCATCGAAATCTGCCGCATCAATCCCTGGTCCCGGGCGCTGTTCGAAAGCCCCAACATCACCCAACTCATCGGCGATAGCTTCGATTACATCTTCGATTTCGAGGACGCATCTTTCGACCGCATCATCCACGATCCGCCCATGTTCAATCTGGCCGGGCATCTTTACAGCGCGGAGTACTACCGGGAGCTGCATCGGGTGCTGAAGCGGGGCGGGCGGCTGTTCCACTACATCGGCGATCTGCGCAGCAAATCGGGTCGCAACGTGGCCCGCTCGGCGGCCCGACGTTTGCAGGAAGCGGGCTTCAGGGCGGTCAAACGCCGGCCCGAGGCCTTTGGGCTGCTGGCGTTCAGATAGTCGCTACGCATCCGTGGCGGGCGTCATCACCATGATGGGGATGTGACGGCCCGCGGCGCGTTTTTTGTACACCGGAAAACCAGGATAGGTGGCTTCGGCGTAACGCCAGAACCGATCATACTCCTCGCCCTCTGCTTCTTTGGCGATGTATTCGCCCGAAACGCCGTCGATGACGCATGTGGCCCGGGGATGGGCCTTGAGGTTGTAGTACCAGGCCGGATTGCGCTGCCGCCCCCAGTTGGACGCAATGAGTGCGAAGACGCCTGCGTTTTCCTGATCCCGGATGCCCAGCAGGGGCAGTGTGCGGGGCTGGCCGCTCTTGCGTCCGATGGTGGTGAGCATGACGATGGGCAGGCCCGTGAGGATGCTGGTCAGGGTCTTGCGTCCGTCCGTCATCCTGAATACGACCGGATCGATGTGATGCAGAATGCGGGAGAATAGCCACGATCCGGGACCAGATGCAGCGATTTTGACCGCGATCTTGTTGAAGAAATTGGGCTTGTGGGCCATGGATGTCTCCTGAAGCTACGAGGCGGGCTTGCGGGCCAGAATGGCGCTGGTGCAATCCGCCCGATCATCGCCGCCCGGCGGCAATCGCCGCTCTTCGTAGGCCAGCCACTCCCAATCTGCGAACAGGGTGGTAAACTCGCCCGGTTGCAGCATGTATTCGGCGGTGAACTCGGGGTGGATTTTCAGCCAGTCGGTGTGAAAAGTGAGATAAAGGGTCATGCCGCCCGGGCGCAGGGCCTCGGCGAATGAGGCGATGAGGCCGCGGTTGAAATAACGAGTGACGAGGATGAGATCGTACGCGTTGGGCCGAGGGCGCCACGCTTCCAGATCGGCCTGAATGAGCCGCACGCGGTCGGCCAGCCCCTCCGCCTCGATGCGATCGGCCAGCCCCCGCAGTCCCACATAGCTGATGTCCACCGCATCCACCTGGTAGCCCAGCCGCGCCAGCCACAGCGTGTGTCGCCCGCGGCCGCAGGCCACATCCAGCGCCCGCCCGCCCGTCAGCCATCGGGCCTGAGCCTGCACCCACGGATCGGGCTGCAGCCGGGCCGCGGGATGATTCGTTCGGTAGCGTTCATCCCACCGGGCCTGGTCCTCCTTCAATCGGGCGACGCTTGCGTCTCGGATAATCTCCATAGTTCGCTGATTTTAGCATGGCTGGGGTAAAATGCCAGTATGCAGTTAGCAGTGATCTGTAAACAGTAAGGCAGTAAGCAGTAAGCAGTTTGTCACTGCCATTCACTTTCTTTTCATCATGCGTCGAGTATTCCTTTTCGTCACGCCTTTGCTCCTGATTGCGGGCTTGCTCCTGGCCGCGTGCGGCAGCTTCACCACGCCTCTGCCGCCGCTGGACGGGACCGAGCCCGTGCCTCCCATCTCGCTGCCCACGCCCGATGGCGACATGATCGCGCTCGATGGCTATCCGGGCCAGGTGGTGTTCGTCAACTTCTGGGGCACTTATTGCCCGCCCTGCGTAGCCGAACTGCCCGCGCTGCAAGAAGTCTATGACGAACTGAAGGACGAAGGCTTTGTCATCATCGGCCTGAACGCAGAAGAGAAGCCGGAGAAAGTCAAGGCTTTCGTGGCTGAAAATGGCATCACCTTTCCCATAGTCATCTCCGACGACGCCACGGTCAACGCGGTTTTCGGCCTCAAGCACATGCCCACCACCTGGTTCATCGATAAAAACGGCATCCTGCGCGGCAAAATCGAAGGCCAGATGAGCAAGGACATGGCTCTGAAAATTGCACACAAACTTCTGGAAGAGTAATTTGGGTATTGGGTACCAGGTATTGGGTATTGGGGATTTTGCGTTCGTTGTCAATATCCAATATCCAATACCCAATATCCAACCAAAATCTCCCATCAAACGCCTTCATTTCTCTCCAACTTCATCAAACTCATTTCACTGAATCTCATGCCCGAATTCCCACCCGTCGAAGAGCAACTTGCCATCCTCATGCGCGGCGTCGATTTTGGCGACGCCCAGACCTACAAAAACATGGAAGCGGAGCTGCGCCAGCGGCTGGAGGAGAGCCGCAAGGGCGGACGCCCGCTGCGCGTCTACTGCGGCTATGATCCCACCTCGCCCGACCTGCACCTGGGCCACACGGTGACCATGCGCAAACTGCGCCAGTTCCAGGACCTGGGCCATCAGGCCATCTTCCTCATCGGCACCTTCACGGGCATCGTGGGCGATCCCAGCGACAAGGACAGCGCCCGGCCCCAACAAACCCTGGAAGATGCCATGGAAAAGGCCCAGACCTACATCCAGCAGGCGTTCAAAGTGCTGGACGAGGAGAAAACCGAGGTTCGCTACAATCACGAATGGCTGAGCAAGCTCACCTTCCAGGATATCATTGGCCTGGCCAGCAACTTCACCGTGCAGCAGTTCCTGGCCCGAGACAACTTCTCCAAACGCTACGCGTCGGGCGCGCCCATCTGGCTGCACGAATTCTTCTATGCGCTGATGCAGGGCTATGACGCGGTGGCGCTGAAAACCGACGTCCAGCTCGGCGGCACCGACCAGCTCTTCAACCTGATGGCCGGGCGCAAGCTGATGGAAGCCTTTGGCCTGCGCCCGCAGATCGCGCTGACCATGCCCATTTTGGTGGGCACCGACGGCGTCGAGCGCATGAGCAAGAGCACGGGCAACACCATCGGCATCACCGAGCCGCCCGAGCAGATGTACGG
>JALXAF010000244.1 GCA_026992375.1 Anaerolineae bacterium | reverse complement strand
CTTCCTCCTCCCTGCAGGCGTCGGAATGACGTAACCAGGGCGTTTCATTTACCGATGAAAATGCCCCGCGGCCAGGACGGCGCGGGAAGCCAGGCCCGTCATGCGTGATTCGTGATGCGTGACGACCCTACGCATTACGCATCACGCCCGTTGCAGTCGCGCCCAACGTGGGCTTTGCGAACCTTCAGCAACCAGCGATCATTCTATTTTCATAGCAGCTTCTAAAACCGGTCGGGCGAGAAGGGCGCCAGGGCCAGATCGGGCTCCTGGCCCGTGATGATCTGCGCCACCAGCTTGCCGGTGACGGGGCCCTGAGTCATGCCCGCCATGCTGTGGCCCGTGGCCAGGACGAGGTTGCCATAGCCGCGGGGCCGCCCGATGATGGGGAAATCGTCGGGCGTCATGGGCCGAAAGCCCCGCCACAGCTCCAGCTCCTCCAGGCTGTCTCCTCCGCGCAGATACTCGCGCATGGCCCGGCGCGAGGCCGCCACCCGCTTGGCGTTGATCCCCATGTCGAAGCCCGCCATCTCCAGGGTGCTGCTAAAGCGCAGATGGGGGCCCATGGGCGTCACCGCCACCATGTCATCGGCCAACTGCACCGGCTGTTCGGGAAAATCGTCCGGGCGTTTGGCGGTGATGCTGTATCCTTTTGCGGGCTGGATGGGGAGCTTGAGGCCCAGCATCTTGCCCAGGGGCGCTGACCACGCGCCCGCGGCCAGCACGATCTCCTCGGCCGCGAAAGTTCCCCGGGTGGTGACGACTTCGTCGATGCGCCCGTTGGATGCGCCGAATTTCAGCACCTCGGTGCGGGTGCGGATGTCAGCGCCTTTTTCCCGGGCGACTCGGGCCATCTCCCGCACGAAGCGGGCCGGATCGAAATGAGCGTAGTTGGGATAGTAAACGCCGCCGATGACCGCGTCCTTGACCAGGGGAAAGCGCTCCCGCACCTGGTTGGCGTCCAGAACCTGGCCATGAACGCCGAAAGGCGCCAGCATCTCTACATCTCGGGCCGCGTGCTCCAGGCCCGCCTGGGTGCGATAGAGGAAGATTCGTCCCTGGCGGTGGTATGCGTCGTCCAGGTCGAGCCGGGCGTGGAGATCGTCGTAGAGCGCCAGGCTGGCGCTGTTGAGCTCCAGCAGCACGGGGATGGCCCAGCGCACCTGTTTGGCGTTGCTGGCTCCGCGGAACTTCCAAAGCCAGCGGATGAGGTCGGGATTGAGCCGGGGCTTGACGTAAAAGGGGCTGCTGTCATCCAAAAGCCAGCGCAGCCCCTGGGTGATGACGCCGGGCGCGGGCATGGGCACGGAATGATCGACGGCGATGAGACCCGCGTTACCGTAGGAGCTGCCCGTGGCGATGTCGTTTTTCTCGATGAGGGTGACTTCTCGCCCTTCCTGGGCAAGAAAATAGGCGGCGCACACGCCGATGACGCCGCCGCCAATGATGAGGATATCGTTTTTTTGTGTCATAAAACCTCAGTTTCGTAACTGCTAACGTACTTGACTTTAAGTCGCCAAAAGCCACGAAGGCTCGAAGTTTTTCGAAGACACGAAGGAAAAATAAAGAAAAATGCTTCGCGCCTTCGCCTTTCTTCATGTCTTCGTGGCAAAAAGTGGTGGCTACACCTTGGTAGTTACTCAGTTTTGCAGTTTGGGGTCCAGGATGTCGCGCAGGCCGTCGCCCAGCAGGTTGAAGGCCAGCACGGTGATAAGGATGGCCAGGCCCGGGAAGAAGGAGACCCAGGGAGCCTGGAAGAGATACTTGGTGCCGTCGCGGATCATGGAGCCCCAGGCGGGCGTGGGGGGCGAAACGCCCAGGCCGATGAAGCTGAGGTTGGCCTCCACGCGAATGGCGCTGGCGATCCAAATGCTGGCCAGGACGACCACTTCGCTGATGATGTTGGGGAGGATGTGGACGCGGGCAATGCGCCAGTTGCCCGCGCCGATGCTTCGGGCCGCTTCCACATATTCGTTTTCTTTGACGCCCAGAGTGGAGCTGTGGGCCACCCGGGCGAAGGTGGGCGAGAGCACGATGCCGATGGCCAGGATCATGTTGAACAGGCCGCCGCCCAGCACGGCCAGCACCATCAGCCCCATGATGAGACTGGGAAAGGCCATGAGGATATCGGCGACGCGCATGATGACATTTTCCACCTTGCCCCCCAAAAATCCGCCGGTCAGACCCATCAGCGCGCCGGAAACGCCCCCGATGAGCACGGACAGCAGGCCCACCAGCAGGGAGACCCGTGAGCCGTAGATGATGCGGGAGAGGGTGTCGCGGCCATAGGAATCCAGGCCCATCCAATGTTCCCGGCTTGGTGGGGCCAGGCGATTGACTGTGTCTTGCTCCAGGGGATCGTACGGAGCCAGCAGGGGCTGCGGCTCGCGGCCCTGGAAGATGGCGATGAACCAGTCATCGGCGAAGATGGCCATCACCAGCACCAGAACCAACAAGAAGACGCCCAGAATGGCGGGACGGTTCCGGACAAAGGTTTGAAACAGGCGTTTCCGCTGACTTCGGATGCGAATGGCTGGCGCGTCCAGACGTTCGGTTAGCTCTTCTTCGATCACAACATCCAGTTTGGAATCCAGTCTATCTTCCATAGCAGGCGCCTCAATGTGTAATCCGTGGGTCAACGAAGCTGTAAGCAATGTCTGTAATGAGGTTGATGCCTACGACGAAGAGGGCGTAGATGACCATGACCGATTGCAGCAGGGTGTAATCTCGCTGCATGATGGCGCTTACCAGCATTTTGCCCAGGCCAGGCCGGGCGAAGACGGTCTCGGTGAGCACGGAGTCGGCCACCAGGCTGGCGGCCCAGATGCCGATGATGGAGACGATGGGCACCAGGGCCGCGCGTAGCGCGTGTCGCAGCACCACGACGCGCTCGCTGAGCCCTTTGGCTCGGGCCGTACGCACATAATCATCTTTCAACACATTCAGCATAGCGGATCGGGTGAGGCGGGTGACTGACGCGGTCATGATCAGACCAAGGGTGAGCGCAGGCAAGACAAGGTGCATGATGTTGCTTTTGAAATCCTTGAGATTGCCCCCGCCCACCGCCGGGAATATGGGGATCTTGTGGGCGAGGAGGAGCATGATCAGGATGCCCAGATAGAACGCGGGCACCGAAAGCCCCGCCAGCGAGACCACCCGCCCCACATAGTCCACCCCCGTATTCACATGCCGGGCGGTGTAGATGCCCAGAGGCACGCCCAGAATTGTGCCGATGAAGATGGAGGTGATGGTCAGTTCCAGAGTGTAGGGCAGCACCTGTTTGACCAGATCGCTGATCTCTTTACCCGTGATCATGGAAGCTCCCAGATCCCCCCGCACCAAATCTCCCAGGAAATTGAAGTACTGCACGATGAGCGGTTCATTCAGCCCCATCTTCTCCCGCAGCGCCTCCACCGCTTCCTGCGAAGCGTAGTCGCCCAGGGCCGCGGTGGCGGGATCGCCGGGAATGACGCGCACCACGAAAAACACCAGCGTCAGAACTGCCAGCACAGTGGGAATAGCAAGCAACAGCCTGGAGAGGATATATTTGCCCATAGGTTGCTCCGATTTGGAAGGTGATTGGTGACTGCTGACGTAGCCAACTTTTGAACCACAAAGTCCACAAAGTCATGAAGAACACAAAGGATATTTGAAGGTTTTATTCTTTGTGCCTTTGTGTCTTGGTGTTCTTCGTGGTTTTTGACTCGCAATGAGCCAAGATACCTGAGAAGTTACGGTGATTGGAAAGGACGGGCCGGGGGACGCGCACCCCCGACCCGCCAGTCGAGCTGCTTACTTGTTGACGGTCGTAGTCTCGTCGAACTGGGGATACAGCGAGAAGACAGTCTTCAAGTCATGCCCATAATCCACGTAGTCGTGGCGGGCGGTCACCTGGCTCATGTAGAGAATGGGATAGGAGATCATGTCCTCCAGAAGCTTGATCTGCGCCTCTTTCCACAGCTCCACCTGCTTCTCGGGGTCCTGCTCCACCCGCGCGGCTTCGATGAGATCGTCGATGCCGGTGTAGTGGGAGAAGTTAGTGTCGGGCTTGGCGCCGCTGACCACGATGGAGTCGGAGTGATAGAAGCGGGTGAGGTAGACGTCGGCGTTGGGCCGCCAGGCCACGTAGATCACGATGGGGTTCACATCCTGCCGGATGAGCTTGTGCATACTGGAGTGATCCACCGTCTTGATCTTGATGTCGATGCCGATCTTGGCCAACTGGGCCTGCATGCTGGTGTAGGGCTTCAGGTAGGATTCCCGCTCGGAGGAGACGACTTCCAGGGAGAAGCCATCGGGGTAGCCAGCTTCGGCCAGCAACTTCTTGGCCTTGTCCAGGTCGCGGGCGTAGTCCAGTCCTTTTGCTTTCACTTCTTCTTCGGTGAGACCGCCAGCCAGGAACTGGGCGGGCACCGCGGAATAGACTTTGCCGGCCACGGGCGGGCCGCCGAACAGGGCCAGGAACTCGTCCCGATCCAGGGCGTAGGCGATGGCCTTGCGCACCCGCACGTCATCCAATGGCTTGACCGAGGTGTTGAAGTGGATCACTGCCACCTCGCCCGGGCCATAGACGTCCACCGAGAGGCCATCTTCGGCGTCCATGCGCTTGGCCCATTCGCTCTCGTTCTGGCCCGCGATGGCGTCCAGATCGCCCGATTTGAGGCCCAGTTCGCGACTGTTCAGCTCGGGCATGAAGCGATACTCCACCCGGTCCAGCTTGGGACGGCCGCGGAAGTAATCGTCGTTGGCCACCAGCACGACCTTGTCCTGGGGCGTGTAGCTTTCGAACTTGAAGGGCCCGGTGCCCGCGGGATTGGTTTTGAAGTTCTCTCCGCCCACATTCTCGTAGTGCTTCTTGCAGACGATGAAGCCGCCGGCGTAATTCGTCACTTTGGGCAGGAAGAGGATGGGCGAAAGGGGCTGATCCATGGTGATCTTCACCGTGTAATCATCCACGGCTTCCACGCTCATGCCGTTGTACTCGCCCGCATAGGCCGAGGTGTCGGGATTGGCCGACTTTTGCAGGGACCAGACCACATCTGCGGAGGTGAGCTCGTAGGCCGGGGTCTCCTTGGTTCCCTGGCACATGACGCCCTTACGCAGCTTGAAGGTCCACACCTGCTTGCCGTCCACCATCTCCGGGTTGGGGATGGCTTCGGCCAGATCTGGCTCGAACTGGGAGCCGTCGCCCGGCTTATAGCGCACCAGCGCGTTGAAGATCATATCCACCAGATTGCGGTCGTTGGTGGCCGCGGCGAAGTGCGGGTCCATGGTGCCCAGGTCTGCGGCCTTGTCTGCATAGCGCATGACCATAGGCTCGCTGGGTTTGGCTTCGGCCGCGGGCGCTTCGGTGGGTTGCGCGCTCGCGCTTTCCTGCGCCGGGGCCTGGGTGGTCTGCTGTTGCGAACAGCCCGCTACGAACAGGGCCAACAACAGGACGAGAATGCTTACCAGGAATACGTAGCGTTTCATAGAGCTCCTCCTTGTGAGATTGTGAGAGAGTGGGGAAAGGACAAGATGGTCAGGGCCAATGCCTTCGGCCCATGAACCCGAAGAAAGCTGAAAAACGCACATCCCACCGTCAGGTTTATGAGAACCGGTCAGGTTTGAGTGGGAAAAGGGGTTCTTTTGGATTTCAGGGGGTGAGATGCCGGGCGGATTCGCAATCCGGCGGGTCTGCTAAAGCCAACGTCCTCTGAAATCCTGTTGAGCCGGAAAAGACAACCCGATAGTATACGCTAGCAGTCGCCTTTTTTGACGTTTGACGTTAACGGGAAAATTGTAAAGATCGCTTTGAACGAAAGTGAACTATTCCGGTTTTTTGAGGTTGTTCAACTTTAGATATAAGCGTGAGGCCCTTGGTAGGGCTGATTTTCCTCGAATCGAGTCACCCGCAGGGGGGTGATGTCCACGATATCTGTGCGTCCACTGACCACCAACTCCGCCATGATCTGACCGATGGCGGGGCCCTCCTTGAATCCATGGCCGCTCATGCCCGTGGCAAGGAAAAAGCCTTCGACGTCGGGCGCAGGCCCCAGCAACGCATGTCCATCCTGAGTATATCCCTCCACGCCCACATGCCCCCGCCGCACCGGACTGGTTTCCATCGCTG
>JALXAF010000243.1 GCA_026992375.1 Anaerolineae bacterium | reverse complement strand
TTCTACTGGTCTGAGCCATGACCGAAATGAATTCCCCCCGCGCCGAATGCCCCGTCTGCGGCTCGCAGCGCACCGAGCCCGTCCTCCATCTGCCGCAGATACCGGTGTTTTGCAACCTGCTCTGGCCTGAGCGCTCCGCAGCCCTGGCCGCGCCCCGCGGCGACATGCGCCTGGGCCTGTGCAACGATTGCGGGCATCTCTTCAACCAGGCCTTCGATCCTGGTCTGATGACCTACGACCAGGCTTATGAAAACTCCCTGCATTTTTCCCCCAGCTTCCAGCGCTACGCCCGAGGCCTGGCCGAGACGCTGGTGGAACGCTACGACCTGCATGGCAAGGACATCATCGAAATCGGCTGCGGGCAGGGGGATTTTCTGGGGATGTTGTGCGAGCTGGGCAACAATCGCGGGGTGGGATTTGATCCCGCGTATGTCGAAGAGGGCGCTTTGCCCCCCAACGTCACCATCATCCCTGACTACTATTCGGAAAAATACGCCAGCCACCGGGCCGATTTTCTGGTCTCCCGCCACGTCATCGAGCATCTGGCCCGGCCCCGGGCCTTTGCCGCCATGCTGCGGCGGGTGATGGCACATCGGCCCGACGCTGTGCTGTTCATCGAAGCGCCCAGCGCCGACTACATGGTCGCGCACACAGCGCTGTGGGACATCATCTACGAGCATTACGCCTACTTCGGGCGGGCATCCATGACCCGGCTCTTCGAGGACGCGGGCTTTCAGACGCTGGATTTGTATGAGACCTTTGGCGGGCAGTATCTTTGTCTCGAAGCCCGCCCTGCCGCGTCGTCCGGGCAGCCCGCCACAGGCCGGGCGGATGTGACCGCATGGCGGGATCAGGTTCGGGACTTCGCGCGAAGCGCGCGGGCCGAGATAGCCCGCTGGCGACGCGAACTGGAGCGCCTGGCGGCGGCCAACAAACGCGTGGTGGTGTGGGGCGCGGGCTCCAAGGGCGTCATGTTCCTCAACCTCCTCCCGCCCCAGGCCCGCCTTATCGACTTTGTGGTGGACATCAATCCCCGCAAACAGGGCAAATTCGTGGCGGGCGCAGGACAACAGATCGTCTCGCCCGACTTCCTGCGGGACTATCGCCCCGACGTCATCATCCTGATGAACCGCAACTACCAGGACGAGATTCAGGAGATGGCGGCGGCGCTGGGGCTTTCGCCCGAGTTCAGGTTTGTGTGAGGCGCGGCAGGTGTCGTTGAGCTATCTGGCGCGCAAGTGGCGCACATCCAACCTGCTGAAGACGGTGGTCACGGGCACGGGCCTGGCGCTGGGCATTCGCGTCTTGGGCGTGGGGCTGGGATATGCGCTGGAGATCATCCTGGCCCGCTTGCTGGGCCCCGGCGACTACGGCGTGTACAGCCTGGTCATCGCCTGGATCACCCTTGCGGCCTTGTTTGCGCCCCTGGGGCTGCATCACGCGGTGGTGCGATTCATTCCCGAATACATCGCGCAGGAGGATGGCGCTCGGCTGCGGGGCGTCATTTATGGCAGCGGCGGCGTCACCGTGGCGCTGGGGATAGTCATCGCCGCGCTGGGCTCGGGCGCTTTGCTGCTGGCCGCGCGCAAGATCGTCATCCCGGGCCTGCCGGCCTGGATGCTGGGCTTGTGGCTGCTGCCCGTCTTCGCGCTGCTGCGCCTGATTCTCTCCATCGCCGTATCGTTGCGGCGGGTGGTGACGGCCTTTGGCCCGCCGCTGGTGGGCGCGCCCCTGCTCATCCTCCTCTTCCTGGCGGTCGCAACGCTGCTGGGCATTCCCCTGGCTGCGCTGGTCGCGGTTGCGGCCGCGGGCCTGGCCCGGATCATCACCCTCCTCTGGCAGGCGTTGCTGCTCAAACGGGGCGGATTGCCCATCCCCGCCCGCGGTGCGCCCCGTTTCGAGATGCGGCTATGGCTGGCCGTGGGCCTGCCCCTGATGTTCTTCGATCTCTTCAGCATCATCCTGCGCCGAGCCGATTTGCTGATGGTAGGGGCGCTGATGACGCCGGCCGACGCGGGCATCTACGGCGCTGCGCTCAAAACCACCGGCCAGACCATCTTCTTGCTGACCTCGGTCAATGCGGTCATTGCGCCCATGCTCTCATCCATGCACGCCAAGCAGAACAAGGCGGGCCTGCAACGACTGCTTTATCTGGCTGCGCACATCAGTTTCTGGCCTGCGCTACTCTTCGTGGCCGCGCTGACGCTTTTCTCCAACTTCATTCTGGGGCTTTTCGGCCCCGCGTTCGTGGCGGCCCGCACGCCCATGATCATCCTCGGCGTGGGGCAGTTGTTCAACGCGGCCACGGGCGTGGTGGTCTCTCTGCTCATCGTCACGGGAAACCACAACACGGCCACGAAGGTCTTCGGCGTCAGCGCCGCGCTTTACATCCTGGCCGCGTATGTGGGCATCACCCTGTGGGGACTGACGGGCGCGGCCGCGGCCACCGCGCTAATCATGGCCCTGTGGAACATCTGGCTTGCGGGCCTGGCCTGGAAGCGGCTGGGATTGCACACATCCATCATCGCAGCCATGCGGGCCTTGCCGGGGATGTTAAAATCGGGCCGGGCCGCCGCCCCCTGACAAACAAAAACGGCCTCCATTTCTGGAGACCGCCGCCGAAAAGGGGAACAGATTGTTGGATCAGTCGCTCTTGGCCTTGGCCGTTTCGGTTTTGGTTGTGGTTTTGGTCTCGCTCTTGGCCTCGGGAGCGCTTTCACTCGCACCGGATTTCCCGTTGCCATTGGAGCGAGCAGGCGCGCCCGCCGCGTTCTTGCCCCGGGAATCATTCACATAGAAGCCGGAGCCCTTGAATACGATGGCAGGCGCAGAAAATTTGCGCGTGACATGCGCGTTGTCGTGGCAGACCGGGCATTCGGGCGTGCCTGTGTCTGAGAAGGAGCGGCGCACTTCAAAATCGATATGGCAGTGATTGCAATGGTATTCGTATAACGGCATGACTCCATTCCCCCGTGTAGGGATTCGTTTTCGCGGCTCTTATCGTATGCCAAGCAAGCGATTTCGTCAACATTGCGCGCGACAAAAGGATCGCACAACGTGATTTAGATGCAGTATAAGCCAAAAAGGTTAGATTTCGCTATGAAAAACGTTAGCGTTGCGTTAGCGGCGCGCACTGCCCCCTGACTTCGATTGGCTGCGATTCCATCCCTAACCCGGACAAGCTGGAACCCAAAAGATGATCTCACGCAAAGTCGCCAAGGCGCTAAGCTTTTCTTTGCCTTTTTTCCTTTGCGGCTCTGCGCCTTTTCGTGAGACGTTTTCTTGCCCAGTCGACAAAGACTTCATTGATAAGGCGCTATGGGGTCATATTCGCCAAATAGGCTTGTCGTCTCAGGTCGAAGACGCTGCCATCTGTGATGATTTCGGTCAGGGCGTCATTGGGAATGACTGCCCGCCCGGGGCGGCCCGGCAGCGCCTTCTGCACCTCTGGCGGATAGGTCGTTCCTTCGGGTTGCAGGATCATTTGCGGGCGCAACGCGGTTAGCAAGCCGCGATGCGGCCATGCGCCCGTCCCGGGCCAGGGCGTGACCAGCAGCGTGACCGGGGTCAGACGCCCATTGGAAACAAGCGCGACTTGAGTCCCCTGGCTGTTGGTCAGGGGCAGCAACAAGGAAAATTCGCCATATTCGAGGCGGTAGAGGGACGGTTCATTCTCGGGCGTGGGCAATCGAATGAGATCGACGCCTGCATCCAGTTGCACCACGGTTCCGGGCGGCAGTCCCGAAGGCAGGATGTTTTCCGCGGCAATCCCCGCTGGTATTGCGCCAGCGTCTTCAGGCACAGCCGTGCTGATGAGTAGCTGGAGGGGGCGACGGCGCCGGGGCAGGGTGGTCAAGACATCGGCCAGGGGAATGGCGCTCTCGCGGCCATCCCAAGCCAGCGCCCGATTGCCCCCGGGCGTGACGATGAGCCAGGCGACGTTGTTTTCCAATCCCAGCAGTTGGATGTGGAGATTGCCGTCGGGCCGGGCCTCCAGCGTCGTGACGCCCGTCCACAACGCGAAAATCGCCACGCCCGCGGCCAGCGTCGCCCGAACGAGCGCGGGCCGCCACTCGGGCGGGATGAGATGCCGGGCGTGCTGTTCTCGCCGCAACAGCCACCACAAAAACGCCGCGCCAAAACCGACGTAGTAGAGCCCCGACACCATCCGCCCGAAAGCGCCCACCTCGATGGAGCCCCAGGGGATGGCGGCCATCCGCTCGACAACGAACACCGTCCACCACAGGCTGGCCAGGGGAATGAGGGCGATGAGCTGGCCCAGGAAAAAGAAGATGGCGGCCAGCATGATGGCCAGTCCGCCCGCGATCATAATGGGGGGCTGCACGGGGATGATGAGCAGGTTGGCCAGAAAGGAGATAATGGAGAGGCGTCCGAAGTAATAAACCACCATGGGCATCGTCGTTATCTGGGCGGCAACGGTGATGAGCAGCCCTTCGGCCAGCAGATTGTTGGCCAGCCGCGGCAGACGTTTGCCAACGCGGGCGTCCCACCATTGCTGCAACGGCGTGCTGAAGAGGATGAGTCCCAGGGTGGCCATGAAGCTGAGCTGAAATCCCACATCCCACAAAGTGAGAGGATTGAGCAGCAACATCGCCAGAGCGGCAATGAATAGGGTGATGATGGCTGCGCTCTGACGATTGAAGGCCACGGCCAGCACATACAATGCGCCCATGATGGCGGCCCGAACCACGGCCGCGTCCGCGCCCACCAGCAAGGTGTAAAGTCCGATGCCCATGAGACTCAGCAACGCGGCCGCCCGTTTTCGTCCCCGCAACCCCCAGGTGAAGATCAGTAGCAAAACGCCCGAAACCAAGGCGATGTTAGAGCCGCTGATGACGATGACGTGAGATGTGCCGGTGAGATTGAATTTGGCGTAAAGATCGCGGGGGATGCCGCTTTCGATGCCCAGGATCATGCCATTGGCCAGGGCGGCGTAGGGCTGGGGCATGAGCGCATCCAGCAAGGCGCTGGCCCGGGCCCGTACGGCGTAAAGCAGCGCCAGCGCCCGATTGCCCCGCCCCGTTTCCAGCAGGTGCATATCCGCCCGCCGCACCAGGGTGTAAACGCCCTTGCGGGCCAGATAGCGCCGATAGTCGAAATCGGGAAAGCTGGGCGGGGTTTCGGGAACGCCGCGAATGCGCACCCGATCGCCATAGGAAAACGCAGCGTCCTGATCCGTCCGCACTAACGCCATGCCCGAGATGGCCAGTTTTCGTTCGCCCTGCCAGAGCGCGTCGATCCGCACCTGATATTGCTCGTACTTTTCCCGTTGCACCGGATAGGCGACGACGACGCCTTCCATGACCCGGGGACGGCCAAATCGATCCTCCGCGTGGTGGTTGACCAGGGCGTCGGGCCCGAAGCAAGGATCGAAAGGATGCGAAAGATAGCGCCAGCTTCCCAGCAACGCAAAGATGATGATCACGACGGGAATCAGCGCCCGTCGCCGGCGTCGCCCCAGCCACAGGAGGGGGATGAGCAGGATGAGGGGGGCCAGCAGCCAGGCCGGATCGGGCGACATCGCTGCGCCCGAGCAGAAGAAAACATCGCGAGCGTGCAGCCACTCCCCAGCGACGACGCCCGCGGCCAAAGCCAGGGCTGCGTAGATGGGCAGATAGGGCGTGGGCAAGCGATAATCGGATGAATTTCCCTGCGCCATCATCTCGGATACGCTTTTTCTCGGCTTTATGAGTAAGGAATAGGCCAACGGGGAGCCAAGCCCGTAATACGTGACACGTGATACGTGATGACCTCACGCATTACGCATTACGCATCACGCCCGTTGCAGACTCGCCCGACGTGGGCATTACAAACCTTCAGCAACCAGCGATCATTCTACTTTCAAAGCAGTCGCCATGAGCGATTGCTCACCACATAACGAACGAAAATGGAACGCAGAAACCTCTGATGCACACAGATTTTCGCAGATTGTTTTGATTTTATCTGTTTTTATCCTGCGTGAATCGGCTTTTTCTGCGTCATCTGCGTTCTATTTACGGAACAGTCCAACGGCGGGCGAGCCCGCGCCGATACCGATGAAAATGAGTGCGTTGTCGCTCGGAGGAGGTTTCGTTTCATCTTGGAATGGTTATA
>JALXAF010000242.1:2111-6129 GCA_026992375.1 Anaerolineae bacterium | reverse complement strand
CCGATGAATCGCTGCGCCCGGCCCTGAAGAAGGCGGGCATGCTCACCCGGGACGCCCGGGAGAAAGAGCGGAAAAAGCCCGGCCTCAAGCGGGCCCGCAAAGCGCCTCAGTACACCAAGCGCTAAAAGTCGGATATTGGTTATTGGATGTTGGGTTTTGGGTGACGCGATCTGTGGATGGCGTCATCCCGATGCCCTGTATTCTGCGATAACCTTTCTCCAATCAGTTTGATTTTCTGAAAGACGTTGGGTATGATTGCCCCAGCGTCTTTTTTGTTTCCCAACCCGGACAAGCCGGAACCAAAAAAGCTGATCTCACGCCAAGTCGCCAAGACGCCAAGTTTTTCCTTTGCCTTTTTTCCCTTTGCGGCTCTGCGTCTTTGCGTGAGACATTTTCTTGCCCAGTGGGCCAAGATTCTATTGATCAGGTGCTTATGTCATCATTTATCGCTATTCTCACCGTTTCTGATAGCGCGGCCGCGGGGCAGGCCGAAGATCGCAGCGGCCCGCTCCTGCGCGATCTCGTGCGCTCCCTCTGGCCCGAGCAGGAGCCCATCATGGGCATTGTGGCCGATGATCGGGCGATGATCGCCGCCCGCTTGCGCCAATGGGCCGACGAGGAGGATGTGGCCCTGATTTTGACCTCGGGCGGCACCGGTTTCACCCCGCGCGATGTCACGCCCGAGGCCACCCGCGACGTCATCGAGAAGGAAGCGCCGGGCCTGGCCGAAGCCATGCGGGCCGCGGGCCTGCGGGTGACGCCCCACGCCATGCTCAGCCGGGCGGTGGCGGGCATTCGCAGGCGCACGCTCATCGTCAACCTCTCGGGCAGCCCCAAGGCCGTGCAAGAGCAGTTCGAGGTGCTGGCGCCAGTGCTGCCTCACGCCCTGGAGCAATTGCGCGCGGGCAAAGACGGCGTGCATTATGCCCGCTCGGGCGAGCACCGCCGCGAGGTGTAGATGCAATTACTGGATATTGGCTTTTTCGAAAATCGACGATAGACCGTGGACGACGGACGATGGCAGTCGTCAAATAGCACCGTCCACAGTCTATCGTCCATCGTCATTTTTATCGGTACCGATGCGGTTGCGCTTGCGTTCGCCTGCTTCGCATTGCTTCCAACACCTTTGATGCTTGTTCTCCGGAGACTCTGGCCCTATGCCCTCCTCCTATTGGCGTAAATTGCTCTATGCCCTCGGCATGTTTGGCGTGACGCTGTCGTATCAGGCGTTTACGGGATGGATCCAGTTTTATTATCTGGACATTTTGCGGCTGGCGCCCGCGGCCATGAGCGTGGCCTGGGCCATCTTCACCATCTGGAATATGTTCAATGATCCCATCGCCGGGCAGCTCAGCGACAACACCCGCACCCGCTGGGGCCGCCGCATTCCCTGGATTGCGGCCCTGAGCATTCCGCTGGGCGTCAGTTTTTATCTGCTGTGGGCCGCGCCTTCGGGCCTGGTGGGGGAGAGCGCAGCTCTGTTCAGCGGGCTGTGGTGGTATTTCCTGGGCGTGCTGCTCCTGTTCGATACCCTGTGGTCGGCTGTGGTGCTGAATTATGTGGCGTTGTTTCCCGAAATGTATCCCCGACAGAGTGATCGGGCGTCGGTGTCGGCGTGGCGGCAGGCTTTTACCATCATCGCCTTGATTCTGGCTATCACCTTCACGAAGGATATCGCAGAAAGTATCGGTTGGGGGAAGATGGGGATGCTGTTCGGGGGGATCACGGCGTTGGCGTTTTTCATTTCCCTGCTCGGCAGCAAGGAGTATCCGGAACGCACGGCTGATGAACCTACTGTGCCCTTTCTGCAGGCTCTCACCTACACTTTCACCAATCGCTCTTTTCTTTGGTTCGTGTTTATGAATCTGATGGTGGAGTTCACCTTGCTGGTGTTGCCTGCGGTGGTGCCTCTCTACGCCAAGTATGTGCTGGGCGTGACCGAGGGCCTGCAGCAGGGCTTGCTCAGCGGCGCGGCTTTCATTACAGCCATTCCCGCCTTTGCTTTGTGGGCGTGGGCAGCCAAACGCTGGGACACCCGGCGTACGGTCATCGCCTCGATGCTGGCTTTCGGGTTGCTCTTGCTGCCGCTGCTGTTCGTGCAGACTTACGTGCAGGCCATTATCACCACAGCGACGCTGGGCATTGGCCTGGCGGGCCTGCTGATGCTGCGGGACATCATGCTGGCCGATGTCATCGATGAGGATTCGCTGACCGCGGGCGTACGTCGCGAGGGGATGTACTTCGGCATGAACGGTTTCATCATCCGCCTGGCCTTCGCTTTTCAGGGCGCGATGCTGGGGGGAATGCTGGCGCTAACCGGGTATAATCCGGCGCTGAAATCACAACCGCCCAACGTGGCCCTGGGCCTGCGTTTTCTCATCACGCTGGTTCCCATGGCCGCCATTCTCATCGGCGTTTTCGCCGCCTGGAAATACCCCCTGCACGGCCAGCAGTTGCACGCGGTCAAGGCCCGTCTGGGCAGTTTGGAATAGAATTGCGCTTGTTTTGACTTTGTGTGGCAGCCCGCTTATCATGGTGTATCCACTCTCTCTCGATTTGTATTCATGCCATGACCACCATCGATCCCAACGAGTTCTTCAACCAGCCCGACCCGTTCACCGATGTGCCGTCCGATCACCGTTCGGGCTTTGTGGCGGTGGTGGGACGCCCGAACGTGGGCAAATCCACCCTGATGAACGCCATCCTGGGCCAGAAGGTGGCGATTGTCTCCCATCGCCCGCAGACCACCCGCAATCGCATCGCGGGCATCCTCACCCGCGAGGATTGCCAGATCGTGTTCATCGACACGCCCGGCATCCACAAGCCCAAGCATCATCTGGGCAAATACATGGTGGATGAGGCGTATCGGGCGCTGCCCGACGCCGATCTGGCCCTGTGGGTGGTGGATGTGAGCAAGATGCCCCGCAGCGATGACCGGCGCGTGGCGCAGGCGTTGTCGCAGCAGCATCTGCCGGTGATTCTGGCCATGAACAAGATCGACATCACCCCGCCCGACAGGCTGCTGGCCCACGCCGACGCGTATCGGGCGTTGGTTCCGGGCCTGGCCGCGGATATCGCAGTGAGCGCGCTCAAAGGTCAGGGCGTCGACGCGCTGGTGGATGTGATTCGCGAACATCTGCTCCCGGGCCCGCGCTACTATCCCCCCGACCAGGTCAGCGATGTGCAGGAGCGCTTCCTGGTGGCCGAACTCATTCGCGAGAAAGCCCTGCTTTATCTGCGAGAGGAGGTGCCCCACGCGGTGGCTGTGGATTTGCAGGATTTTCAGGAGCGGGAGAACGGCGTCATCTACATCTTCGCCCGCATTTTCGTAGAGCGGGAGTCGCAGAAGGGCATTCTGGTGGGCAAAGGCGGCGGCATGATCAAGAAGATCGGCGCTGAGGCCCGCAAGGAGATCGAAGCCGCGCTGGGCCGCCGCGTTTTTCTGGATCTGCATGTGAAGGTCAAGCCCAAGTGGCGCACCAACCCCGCTGAGCTGCGGCGGCTGGGCTATGCCTGAGGTGGATGTGCTGGCCTATGAGCGCGTCTGGTGGGCGGAGGGACGCGTGGTGGCCGGGCTGGATGAGGCCGGTCGGGGAGCCTGGGCCGGGCCTGTGGTCGCGGGCGCGGTCATTCTGCCGCCCGAGCCCGAGCGTCTGCTGGAGACCCTGGCGGGCGTGGATGATTCCAAGCGCCTGACGCCCGCGGCCCGCGATGGCCTCTACGACCGCATCCGCTCGGTGGCCGCCACCGCGGTGGGCGTGATCCCGGCCCGGGTCATCGACGAGATCGGCATCCTCAACGCCACCTATCGGGCCATGGAGGCGGCGCTGGCCGCGTTGCCGCAGCCGCCCGATGCGTTGCTCATTGACTACATTCCCCGGCCTTTGGGCGATTGGGAGCAGAAGCGGCTGGTGCGGGGCGAAGGCGCGTCCCTGAGCATCGCCGCGGCCTCCATCATCGCCAAGGTGCATCGAGACAGGCTGCTGGTCGCGCTGGACGAGCAGTATCCCGGTTATGG
>JALXAF010000242.1:0-2011 GCA_026992375.1 Anaerolineae bacterium | reverse complement strand
GATCCCGCGGACGACGCCCGCTGGCAGGGCGTCGATGCTGTGCTGGATCGCTATGTGACGCTGGTGTTCCCCGGCAATCCCACGGTGGCTGCGCCCGTAGATGTGCAGATCGTCGTCGATGGCGATAGGGCTGAGGCCACCTCCACCACCCGCATCAACGACGAGCTGTCGCCGGGCGGGGACAAATGGACGTTCGTGAAGCGGGACGGGCGTTGGTTCATCCAATCGCTGACGTATAATCTGGAGCCGGGCGGCGGTTAGGCGCTGTTTTGCACGTTGGCCTCGTCAGATCGAAGATTTCCGTCATCCGTCTATGGGATTCGCCGCTGATGACGCGGATGTGGTGGATTTCCGCGGATTGTGACTGTTCCGTAAATAGAACGCAGATGACGCAGAAAAAGTTGATCTGCGCAGATAAAAACAGATGAAATCGAAATAATCTGCGAGAATCTGTGTGCATCAGATGTTTCTGCGTTCCATCTCCTTGCGGTCGTCGGAATGTCGTAACCAGGGATTTTCGTCAGTTTGCTCCCGGCCAAATTCGTCTTTTCGGTCGAATACGTGTATGATTGGCGGTGAATTGAAAACCGAAATCTCAAACAAAAATAAAGGAGTTCAAAACATGACAACCATCGAAATTCTCGATATCCGGGCCCGCGAAATCCTTGATTCTCGCGGCAACCCCACCGTCGAGGCGGAAGTGCTGCTGGATGACGGCTCCGTCGGTCGGGCCGCTGTGCCTTCCGGGGCCTCCACCGGCGTCAACGAGGCGCTGGAGCTGCGGGATGGCGATCCCGCCCGCTTCATGGGCAAAGGCGTGCTCAAGGCCGTCGAGAACGTGAACGGCCCCATCGCCAATGAGATCATCGGCATGAACGCGCTGGATCAGCGCGGGGTCGATATGGCCATGATCGAGCTGGACGGCACGCCCAACAAGGCCAATCTGGGGGCCAACGCCATCCTGGCCGTAAGCCTGGCCGTGGCCAAGGCCGCAGCGACCGCCACATTCCAACCCCTCTATCGTTACATCGGCGGCGCCAACGCCCATACCCTGCCCGTGCCCATGATGAACATTATGAACGGCGGCGCGCATGGCGGCTGGGTGACCGATTTTCAGGAGTACATGGTCATGCCCGTGGGCGCGCCCAACTTCCACGAGGCCCTGCGCTGGGGCTCCGAGATCTATCACAATCTCAAGGCCGTGCTGAAAGAGGCGGGATACAGCACCCGCGTGGGCGATGAGGGCGGTTTTTCCCCCGCGTTCAAACATGGCAATCGCGAGCCCCTGGACATGATGATGAAGGCCTTCGATCGGGCCGGCTACAAGGCGGGCGAGGATGTGTTCATCGCCCTTGATCCCGCGGTTTCCGAAATCTACGAGGATGGCAAATATCACCTCAAGACCGAAAACAAGGTGCTGTCCAGCGAAGAGATGGTCAAGTTGTGGGAAAGCTGGCTGGACGAGTATCCCATCATCTCGCTGGAAGATGGCATGTCGGAGACCGATTGGGATGGTTGGGTGATGCTGCACGAGGCTCTGGGCGACCGGGTGCAACTGGTGGGCGATGACCTGCTGGTGACCAATGTCCAGTTCCTGAAGAAGGCCATCGACCTGAACGCGGCCAATAGCATCCTCATCAAGCTGAATCAGATCGGCAGCCTGACCGAGACCATCGAGGCGGTGCGCATGGCGCAGCGCGCGGGCTGGACTGCGGTGGTCTCGCATCGTTCGGGCGAGACCGAGGACACCACCATCGCCGACCTGTCCGTGGCCTTGAACGCGGGCCAGATCAAGACCGGTGCGCCCGCCCGCTCCGACCGGGTGGCCAAATACAATCAGCTTCTGCGCATCGAAGAGGAGCTGGAGGATAGCGCCGAGTTTTTGGGCATGGCCGCGTTTTATAACGTGAAAAAATAGTTCCGCGTAACTACTAAGGTAGGCCTGCTGAGCCAACGTTCAAGACAACGTTCGTCAGTTTTGCAGCCCTGGCCGCTGGACTTGGCCCCCACC
>JALXAF010000241.1 GCA_026992375.1 Anaerolineae bacterium | reverse complement strand
CAATGTTAGCGCATTCAGAGCCAAGCGAACGATAAAGTTGGCCAGACAAATCCTGGGTTCGCTTGTCTTTTGCAAGTTTCGTAACGTCGTACCAGCCGAGATCCGAAGCGAAAAGCGCCAGTCTATAGGCCTCGACTTTCCATAGCACATCCTGCGTCAGCTCTGCGGGAACGGTTTGTTCCCACTCTTCGTAACTAGGCCAAATCGGACGTTCCTCGGACATAGGAGCTTGTTTCAACAGGATGAATCTGTCTGGGTGACTTCACGCATCACGCATCACGCATCACTTATCACGCATCACGTTTCACGTATCAGTCGAGTTTATTTTCTAGAGGCTTCCCATGGTACTGCCGATAAATCGGCCGGGCGGGAATATCGGGCTTCTTCTGCTCGGGGTTGGTTTCCAGGATGTATTGCTCGAATTCGGGGCGGAAGTGGCGCAACATGCTTTGCACGCCCCAAACCGAAGCGGCGCCAAAGGGGCAGAAGGATTGCTGCTCGATGTATTTGGAGATGTGCTCGATCTCTTGCAGGTCTTCCAGCGTGCCTTGGCCCGCCTCGATGCGCTCCAGGATGGTCTCGATCCAGGTGCCGCCCTCGCGACAGGGCGTGCATTTGCCGCAGGATTCCTCGCGATAGAAGGCGGAGGTGCGGCGGGCGATGGGCACGATGCTCTCGCCTTCGCAGATGACGATGACGCCGCCCGAGCCCAGCATGGACCCAGCCGCGGCCAGGGATTCGAAATCGATGGGCGTGTCCAGCTTGTCGGGGGTGAGCTGGGGCATGGACAGGCCGCCGGGCACAATGCTCTTGATGGGGCGATCATCCACCGTGCCCCCAGCCAGGTCGTAGATGAGCTGGCGCAGGGTGATGCCGTAGGGCACTTCGTACACGCCCGGCTTCTTCACCTGGCCGCTGACCGAAAGCAACTGGATGCCCGGACTGCGTTCCGTTCCCCACTGGTGGTACCAATCAGCGCCGTGGCGCATGATGTGCCCCACCTGGGTGATGGTCTCCACATTGTTGACGATGGTGGGCTTGGCGTACAGCCCTTCCACCGCGGGGAAGGGCGGCTTCAGGCGGGGATGGCCGCGATAGCCTTCCAGCGAGCTCAGCAACGCGGTTTCCTCGCCGCAGATGTAAGCGCCCGCGCCCGAATGCACGATGATCTCCAGATCGAAATCCGTGCCGAAGATGCCTTTGCCCAGATACCCTTTGGCTTTGGCCTCGGCGATGGCGTCCTGCAGTCGTTTGCGGGGATGGGTGTATTCGCCGCGGATGTAAACGAAAGCATGGTGGGCCTGAATCGCCCAACTGGCGCAGATGATGCCCTCGATGAGCGAATGAGGATCGAATTCCAGGATCAGTCGGTCTTTGAAAGTGCCCGGCTCCGATTCATCGCCATTCACCACCAGATAGCGAGGATAAACATCTTTAGGCAGGAATCCCCACTTGACGCCCGCAGGAAAGCCTGCGCCCCCGCGTCCGCGCAGCCCGGCCGTCTTCACCTGGTTGACCACGTCCTGCGGGTCCATCTGCAGGACTTTTTTGGCGGTTTCGTAGCCGCCATCGGCCAGGTAGCTGTCGAGGGTGTGGCTGTCGGGCTTGTCGATGCGGCTGAGGATGTAATTGGTCTCGGGAAGCTCGTCGTTGCCCGGGAAATGATCATGATGGTAGGGAACGTCGTCGGGCCAGCGAGTCATGGGCAGCTCGTCGTTGTCGAGCAGCTCGTTGAGCATGTCGTCCACCTTCTCGGGCGTGACATTCTCGTAGTAGCGGCCCCAATCGCTGTGCTCCTTGCGCACGAACACCACCGGCGCGGTGGCGCAGGAGCCCAGACATTCCATCTCGCTCAGGGTGAAATTGCCATCGGGCGTGGTTTCGCCAAAATCGATGTGCAGTTTCTCCTTCAGCGCCTCGGCCGTCTCCTCGGCCCCCCGCAGCATACAGGAAACATTGGTGCAGATTTCCAGATGATACTTGCCGTGGGGCTTCTTGTAGAGCATGTTGTAGAAACCGGCCACCGCGTACACTTCCATGGGCTCCAGACCGAAGATCTCGGCGATCTCGGCCTGCACATCGGGCGGCAGCCAGCCATGCTCCCGCTGAGCCACATACAGCGCTGGCAGGATGGCGGAACGAGGGCGCGGATACTGCGCCATCAGGGCTTGGATTTCGGTGCGAGCTTGGGATGAAAGCATAATCGATGACTAATGATCAATGATTAAAGAGTAAAGAGTGTGTCATCTGTCGACATCGCCTAACACAATATCAATCGTGCCGATGATGACCACCATGTCGGAGAAGAGGTGATCCCGGGACATCATGGAGATGGCTTGCAGGTTGGCGAAGCTGGGGGTGCGGATGTGCATGCGGTAGGGATGGGCGGAGCCATCGGAGACGATGTAGAAGCCCATCTCGCCCTTGGAGGCTTCGATGCCGCGGTAAACTTCGCCCGCAGGCGGTTTCACGCCCTCGGTGTAGAGCTTGAAGTGATGGATGAGGGCTTCCATGCTTTGATCCAGCAATTCCCGCTTGGGCGGCGCGATTTTGGGATCGTTCAGCAGATAATCGCCCTCGGGCAGCATGGCCGCGGCCTGGCGCAGGATGCGCACCGATTGTTTCATCTCGTTCATGCGCACCAGATAGCGCCCGTAGCTGTCGCCCAGATCGGAGGTGGGGATTTCGAAGTCGTATTTTTCGTAGCCGCAGTAGGGCCGGGCCCGGCGCAGGTCGTATTTGACGCCGCTACCCCGCAGCATGGGGCCGGTGACGCCCATGGCCAGCGCATCCTGCTTGCTGAGATAACCGATGCCCTCCAGACGCTTGCGCCACAGGGGATTCTTGTCCAACATTTCCTCATATTCCACCAGCCGCTTGTCCATCACATCCAGAAATTCCAGCAGGCGGGGGATGAAGGCGGGGGGAAGATCATCGGACACGCCGCCGATGCGCAGGTAGGATGTGGTGAGTCGGGCGCCGCAGGCCATTTCGAAGAGATCCATGATCTCCTCGCGTTCGCGAAATGCGTACATGAGCAGCGCATGGCCCGTGCCGCTGACATCCAGCGCGTGGGTGCCCAGCCACACCAGATGGCTGGCGATGCGCTGCAATTCCGCCATGATCACGCGAATCGCTTGCGCCCGTTCGGGCACCTCTATCCCCAGCAGCTTCTCCACTGTCACGCAGTAGGAGAGGTTGTTCTGCATGGCGGAGACGTAATCCATGCGGTCGGTGTAGTAGACGAAGTCCTTGTAACGGACGTTTTCGGCCTGTTTTTCGAAGCCGCTGTGTAGATAGCCGATGTCCGGGTCCACGCCCTTGATGCGCTCGCCGTCCAGCTCCACGATCAGGCGCAGAACGCCGTGGGTGGAGGGATGCTGCGGCCCCATGTTGACCACCATGTGCTTCCCATCCATGCCCCGGGGCATGGCCTGGGGCTTCTGCTCCGGCTGCATGATCTGTCGCCCCAGCATTCGGAATTCCTCGTCCTCCCAGGTGACGGAGAAGGGCACGCGTTCGCCGCCCAGGGGCATCTCTTTGCGCAAGGGGTGGCCGGGCCAGTCATCGGGCAGGAGGATGCGCCGCAGATCGGGGTGGCCCTCGTAGCGCACGCCCATCAGATCGTAGGCCTCGCGCTCGTGCCAGTTGGCTGAGGGCCAGACGCCGGTCAGGGTGGGCGCGACCGGCTCGTCTCCGCCCGGAAGCGGCGTTTTGATCTCCAGCAGATCGCCGTCGCGCGCCACCGACCGCACGTGATAAACGCCGACGAAACGGGCGTCGGAGCCATCGTAGCCGGGCAGTTGAGATTGATCGACTACGGTGAGGCTGCTGAGCAGGTCGTAGCGCAGGTCGGGGTCATCGCGCAGAAAACGCCCGACTTCCTGCAGATGCTGGGAGTGAATGGTGACGACAGGCTCGCCCGCGGCGTCGCCGGAATCGATGACGGCGTCGGGAAAGGCCTGGCGGATGGCGGTGATTGGGTCAGTCATAGTCGAGGTAAACGTCTTTGCAACGAAAATCGTTCAGCTTGTCCACCACTGGACACTGAACACTGATTACTGGCTTCAGGGCAGGGGAGGCAGATCGGCGGGTTCGGCCACGTAGACGCCCTGGCGGGTCTTGTATTCGGGGTAGTGGTCTCGCAGGTGTTCGTTGTCGATCTTTTCCTGCAATTTGGTCAGGGCGTAGAGCAGCGCCTCGGGCCGGGGCGGGCATCCGGGCACGTACACATCCACGGGGATGATTTTATCGACGCCCTGAACGATGGCGTAGTTGTTGAAGGGGCCGCCCGCGGTGGCGCAGATGCCCATGGCGATGACCCACTTGGGCTCGGCCATCTCGTCATACAGCCGCTTGATGACCGGGGCCATCTTGTTGCTGACGCGTCCGGCCACGATCATCAGGTCGGCCTGGCGGGGCGAGGCCCGGAAGAGCTCGCTGCCAAAGCGGGCGATGTCGTGACGCGAGGTGCCCGTGGTGATCATCTCGATGGCGCAGCAGGCCAGACCGAACAGCAGGGGCCAGACAGAGTTCTTGCGGCTCCAGTTGACGACCGATTCGAGGGTGGTGGTGACGACGCCGGTTTCCGGCAGGTGTTTCTCTAGACCCATAAGGGGAAATCTCCGGGAAGGTTTCTTTTTCGATGACGGCTGAGGGAGTGGGTGTCAGGCATTGGTTGTCGGGCGTCGACGGACGCGTCCAGTCTTCCGATTTCCGATAACCAATATCCACCTCAATCCCATTCGAAGGCTCCTTTCTTCCAGACAAAGAAAAAGCCGACCAGCAGGATCAGCAGGAAAACAGCCATCTCGGCCAGCCCAAACCATTTCAACTGCCTCATCTTCACCGCCCACGGATACAGGAAGAGCACCTCCACATCGAACAGGATGAACATCATCGCCACCATGTAGTATTGCACCGCGAATCGCTGGCGCGGATTGGTGAAGGGAATCATACCTGATTCGATGGGCTCATCTTTGGCTTTGTTCGGGCTTTTCGGGCCCAGCGCCCACGTCAACACCAAAATGAAGATGGCAAACAAAAAAGCGACGACAATGAGGACGAGGATGGGCAGATAGTCAAGAGCCATGAACTGCTATCTCCGATGATTGCTGGGTTCAGATAATGCTGCTTGCTGCTGAATAGGAATCAAAATAACGCTGTGCATTTTATCACGCAACGCGGCAAGATGCAAAAGGCCATATCCAATCCTGGTTGTTTGAACCAGAAAGTATAGTTGTCGCCCAAACACAAAGTCTCAGACGTTTTGAACTTTCGGCAAGATTCGCTTTGGGTTGTTGGGAACTTCACGGATATTTCATATCTCAGGGGGACAGGTCACCAAGCGAGGAGGAGAAGAGAGTGGCCAAGGCGAAGCCGAAGAAGAAAGAAAAAGTCAGCCAGACGAATTTCATCACGCACAGCAACTGCTAACGCACTCGACTTTAAGCCTCAAAAAGCCACGAAGGCTCGAAGCTTTTCGAAGGAGCAAAAAAGGAAAAACACTTCATGTCTTCATCTTCTTCGTGGCAAAAAGTGGTGATGAGACCCTCGTAATAGCGACCCCAACCGTAGAACAGGAGACATCGCGAGCTCTCCGGTGTCCCTGCCCGCGGAACGCAAACAAAGCATGGAATTGCCCAGGCTTGCGTCGGCGTACGAAGCCCTCAAGAATCCAAAAGATCAAAATTTTAAAACTTTTCTCAAAAGAGGGGTTGCCAAACCGCCTTTTTTCTGCTACAATATGTTAAGTTTCGCCCTCATCCTCGCCCGCAGTTTCACATGAAACATTCCGCCCACCAACTGCAAACAGCGAAACGACCACGACTCCTTTTATCAACCAGAGGTTCTATTGACACAAAGAACGCGCCAACCCAAGATTATCAGCTACGAAGGGAGCACATACAAGACCGATTTCTGGGAAGGGCAGGGAAGAGAATTCGAAGACATGACCGAGCGCAAAGCGCTTCAGCGACTGCTCCCCCCGTCGGGCGGGACGCTCATAGAAATAGGCGCAGGATTCGGAAGGCTCGCTAACATGTATCGCCGCTACGAACAGGTCATCCTTCTCGATTACTCGTTATCCCACCTCTCCGAGGCAAGAAAAACCTTCGGAGAAAACCCCAGGTACAAGTTTGTTGCGGCGAACGTCTACCATCTCCCTTTTATCGACAACCTGGCGGATGCGATTGTGATGATTCGCGTTGCGCATCACCTGGAATCCATAGAATTGGCGCTAGCGGAAATCCAGCGCGTGTTGCAGGGGGGGCAAACCTTTATCCTTGAATTTGCAAACAAGCGAAACGCCAAGGCTATCGTCCGCTACTTATTTAAGAAGCAGGCCTGGAACCCGTTCAAAAAAGAGCCTTACGAGTTCGCCCCTCTCAACTATGACTTTCATCCCGAATGGATGAAGCAAGCCATTCGGGGAGCGGGCTTTCGAACAGAAGAAGAGTTGGCAATCTCCAACTTTCGCCTTCCTGCAATAAAACGAAGAGTGTCGCCACAGACGCTGGCGAAGATTGACAACGCAATCGCCAGACCCGGCGCAGCACTCAAACTCAGCCCCAGCGTTATCACAAAAAACATAGCAACCAAACCGCGTTCGCCATCCGAAGGGCTTTTTCAATGCCCAAAATGCGGCACAAGAGAATTGCAACTCACTGAATTTGCAGTAATCTGCCCCAACTGCAACTCACATTGGCCGATTATAGACGGAATTTACGACTTTCGTCATCCTCGTCCCAAAGAATCATGAGAATACGGTTTCACGTGAAACAGGGACGTAACCAAACTCTATGTTCCACAATCTTACTTACAATCGACAGACGCTTTTGCATCGCCAACCACATCGGCGCTCCTGGAGGTTGTCTGTGACAAAGACAAAAGACATGGAAGAAAAGACACAAGAAGACATCAGTCAAAACAGAGAAGAAAAACTCGAAAAAGAGTTCTTCGAGACAGCGGACGAAGATGGCGCCAAGGAGGAAACCTCCGTTTTAGATCCGGGAGAAACGCCCGTCGAATATCTGCTAAGGACGGGGAAAGATAGCGGGTCCGTAACTTATGACGAAATTTTGACTGTCATCCCGGAAGTGGAGTCAAACATGGATCTCCTTGAGGATATCTTCCTCACCCTCTTCGACCATGGGATCGAAGTGCGCGACATGAAGGAAGGGGGCGAAGAAATTGCCGAAGACATTCCGGAAATATCCGAGGAGGAGAGCATTCTCGTCGCCGAAAAAAAGCGCACACAAAAGGAGGAAACGCCTGAGGCCACGCCACACATCGATCTCAGCCAGATAGAAATGGACGATTCGATCAGCCTGTATCTCAAGGAGATCGGGCGCGTGCCACTGCTCACCGCCGCAGAAGAGGTGGAATTGGCCAAGCGCATGGAGCGCGGCGATCTGGCCCGGGAGCGCCTGGAGAAGGGCGTCGAGGACCCCATCGAGAAGGAATATCTGCTCTGGGTGGTGCGCGATAGCGAACGTGCGCAGGAGCACCTCATCAAGGCCAACTCCCGTCTGGTCGTCAGCGTCGCCAAGAAATACGTGGGACGCGGCGTCCCTTTCCTCGATCTCATTCAGGAAGGGAATATCGGACTGATCCGGGCCGTCAACAAGTTCGATTACCGCCGCGGCTACAAGTTCAGCACCTACGCCACGTGGTGGATTCGTCAGGCTGTCACCCGGGCCATCGCAGATCAGGGGCGCACCATTCGCGTGCCCGTGCACATGTACGAACAAATCAACCGCCTCACTCGCACCAGTCGCCAATTGGTGCAAGAACTAGGCCGGGAGCCCACCACCGAGGAAATCGCCGAAGCGCTGGGTGTTTCCCCCAAGAAGGTGGAACAGGTCATTCGCGTCAGCCAGCGCCCGCTTTCTCTCGAAATGCCCGTGGGAGAGGAGGAAGACAGCTACCTGGGCGACTTCATCCCCGACGAAGATGCGCAATCTCCCACCGATGAAGCCTCTCGACAACTGCTGCGAGAGGTCATCGACGAGATTTTTGCATCCCTCTCCCCGCGCGAAGTGAGGATTTTGCAACTGCGCTTCGGGCTGGTGGACGGCTACAACTACACCCTCGAGGAAGTCGGCAGGAAATTCGGCGTCACACGAGAGCGCATTCGACAAATCGAGGCGCAGGCCCTGGGCAGGCTGCGGCACCCTAGCCGCAGCAGAAAACTGCGCGATTACCTTTCATAACCTGCGAGGAACTCTATGAAAACCCTTTTGAAATTCGTTGGCGGACTCGCTCTGGGCGCCACTCTGGGCGCAGGCGTTTACCTTCTTGTCACAAAAGAAAGCAACGAAGGGATTATCCGCGACATCAAAGAAGGAATCAATCGAGCAATTGAGGAAGGCAAGCGCTCGGCGGAAGAACGGCGCAAGCAACTGGAACAGGAACTCGGATTTCCCATCGACGACGAACCGCCAGCGATCCCTGTGCCCCCACCCCAGCAATAGACAACGTCTTCCGCCCCGGCGTAATCCGCCAGACAGAAAAAACACAAAAGCCCCGCACCGGTTGCGGGGCTTTTCACATCTCGATTCAGGGCGGATTCACGCCCATTTAATCAGGGCCATCTCGTAACGATTGTTGAGATAAGGATGGATGGGCAGAACCCGAATAGCGAAGCCGAATTTGCCGTTGGCATCAAAACAGAGACGTCCGGAGTAGGTGACCATGCCGTCTGACTCAGATCCCTCCAGTGTCATGGGAACCACCCGAATGTCCTGAAGCTCATCGCTCTCCTTAGATCGCCTGCCCCAGACGATTTCAACGGAGACGTCATCCTGGGAAATAGTGCCGAGGAACACCCGTGCGATCAAGTCGATGCAATCGCCAATGGACAGCCTCTCGGCCTCCGGGCGGCTGGCAGAGATGTGCACCTGTCCCCAACTGCGGTAAATCGACTCCTTCCACTGGGCCAATGTCCGCGCCCGAGAGAAATCGTCCGCCGCCATATCCTTGCCCTCCTTGATCGCCGGCAGATATAGCTTGTTCATGTAATCCTTCACCTGACGGCTCATGGAAAAACGCGGCGCACAGTATTTGACCGACGCTTTCATGCGTCGAATCCACTCGCGGGGCGCGCCCGACGCGTCGCGGTTGAAAAATGCGGGGATGATGGCGTTTTCCAGCGTGTTATAAAGGGATTGGGCGTCCGCCTCATCTTGCGTGGCCTCGTCACGATACGCCCGTTCATCGCCCACAACCCAGCCATTTTCGCCATTGTAGCCTTCCACCCACCAGCCATCCAGCACAGAGAAGTTGGGAACGGCGTTGAGCGCAGCCTTCTCGCCGCTGGTGCCGCTGGCTTCATTTGGCCGCCGGGGCGTGTTCAACCACAGATCCACGCTCTGCACCAGCCGCCGGGCGATGTTCATATCGTAATTTTCGACAAAAATGATCTTCCCCAGGAACTCGGGCTGCTTGGATAGCTGGTGAATCTGCTTGATGATGGCTTTGCCGGGCTCATCCGCGGGATGCGCCTTGCCTGAAAAGATGATCTGCACCGGGCGATCGGGATCATTCAAGATGCGCTTGATCCGCTCCAGATCATGGAAGATCAAATTGGCGCGCTTGTAGGTGGCGAAACGGCGGGCGAAACCAATGGTCAGAGCATTGGGATTGAACAACTTGTACGCCGCCTCGATCTCCGTCGGAGATGCGCCGTAACGACGCCGCTGAGACGCAACGCGATCTCGCAAGAAATCGAGAGCTTCCCGCCGCAACGACTGATGCCATTTCCACAAAACTTCGTCAGGGATCGATTCCACATTGTCCCAGGCGTCGTGCAAATCGGGCTCCTCTCGCCAGTCGTCCTCCCCCAGATACTCATCATAGAGATCTGCTAGCTCGGAAGAAAGCCAGGTGCCGGTGTGCACGCCATTGGTGATGTGGGTGATGGGAACTTCCTCCACCGGCAGGCCCGGCCACAAGTTCGCCCACATCTTGCGCGCCACATGCCCGTGCAGCTTGCTCACGCCATTGGCGTAGGCAGCGAAACGCAGCGCCAGCACGGTCATGCTAAACATCTCGCCCCAGGGCGTCTGCCAGCGGGCGAGGTTCATAAAGCCGATGCGATCCAGCCCCATCTGGCCCCAGTAGGTATGGAAATACTTGTCGATCAAATCGAAGGAAAAAGCGTCGTTGCCAGCGGGCACCGGCGTATGAGTGGTGAAAACGGAACTGGCTGCCACCACCTGTTGGGCCTCGAAAAATCGGAGATGCTTTTCTTGCACCAACTCGCGCACGCGCTCCAGGCTAAGGAAAGCCGAATGCCCCTCATTCATGTGATAAACCGCAGGGTTGAGGCCCAACGCCCGCAACGCTCGCACCCCGCCAATCCCCAAAACGATCTCCTGGGCGATCCGAATCTCGTGATCACCGCCATAGAGACGCGCAGCCAGTTCGCGATCAGCCTCCGCGTTCAGCTCGACATTGGTATCCATCAAAAACAGGGGAATGCGCCCCACCTGAATGCGCCACACTTTTGCATAAACGCTGCGCCCGGGCAGTTCGACGCTGATGATCACCTCGTTGCCCTGGGGGTCGCGGGCGGGCAGCACCGGAGCCTCGGAAAAATCGAGCTTCTCATAAAGCGCCTCTTGCGTGCCGTCATCCGCAATGTATTGCGTAAAATAGCCCTGGGGATAAAGAAAGCCAACACCGACGAAGGGCAGGCCCAGATCGCTGGCCGATTTGCAATGATCCCCGGACAAAACGCCCAAACCGCCGGAGTAAATGGGCAACGACTCATGCAGGCCGAACTCGGCGGAGAAATAGGCGATGAGATCATCCTGATGCTCTGGATAGGTGCGGCTGAACCAGGTCGATTCCGGGTTCATGTAGGCCTCGAAATCAGCGATGACGCTATCGTAGAAATCGAGGAAGTCGTCATCTTCGGCCAACGCGGCCAACCGCTCGGGCGAAACGCTCCGCAGAAGTTTGACGGGGTTGTGATTCACCTCCTCCCAGATGATGGGATCGATGACCCGAAACATGGCCTGCGCCCGCGGAGACCAGGACCACCACAAATTATAGATTAAATCATCAAGTTTACTCAAACGCTTGGGAATTGAAGGAAAAACAGATAAAGTTCCTAAAAGATTCAATTTATTACCTCTGGGTAGAATTTTCATTTAGACTCATTTAGACTATTTCGACGAATTAGCCATCTTTCCCCGTAGAAACAGCAGTTTCAAACAAAGCGACGCGTTCGCCATTCAAGACGTCATAGAACAACGCCTCGTAAGCGTCTGTAACCGCTTCCCAGGAAAACTTTCGGGCGGCCCGGGCCGCGGCCTTCTGGCGATAAGTCTCCACCAGTGCGGGATCATCCAGCAATCGCTGAAGTACGGGCCGCAAGCCCTCCCCGCCCAGAGCGCCGTTGTAGGTCAGCCCGGCGTCGCCAATGGTCTCCCGGTTTTCGGGCGTGTCGTGCACCACGACGCAATTGCCGAACGCCATGTTCTCGACCAGGGAGGGATGGGTGCCGCCCACGCCGGATGTCAAAACAAAGGCGTAAGCATTGCTGGCCAGCTCCCAATAGCCCTCGCCAAAGACATATCCGGGCATGATGACGCGCGGATCGTGGTAAGAACGAAGCTGGGCCTTGTAATCCCCGGCGTAAGGCGCGTCGCCAACGATGACGCACTTCATATCCGTGTCCAACCCCTGCCAGGCTTCGACAAGATGATGGGCGCAATTCTCGGGCACGAGACGCCCGACATAAAGCACGTACTCCCGCGGCTTCAGGCCCAGCTTCCACAGCGTCTCGCCCGGCTCGCGTCGGGGCAACTCGGCGCCATAAGCGATGTAGGTGGTGGGAATGTGATAGACATCCTGATAATAACGCTGAACCACTCGGGAATCAGAGATGACAGCATTGGCGGTGACGCCCGAAAGCCGCTCTGCGAACCGAATGTATCGCTTGGCGAATTCGGGCCACTTCTCCCGCTTCCAGTCCAGGCCATCCACATTGATGATGGTCTTCTGGCCCGCCAGCCTGGGAATCCACGCCACGGGGCTATTGCCAGCGATGAAATACAGCACAATATCATAGCCCAGGAACAAGCCATGCACGCTGGAAAGAAAAGTGTGCACGATCGTATCCAGATACTTGTTGGCAATGGTTGGCAATTTGACCAACTTCATGCCGCGATAGGTTGGCTTGTCATAAGAAATATGATGTTTGCGAGCGTACACTGTCACATCGTGCCCGCGCGCGGCCAGCCTGGAGCCTAACTGCTCCACGCATGTTTCAAACCCGGAATAAGACGCAGGAACGCCACGCGTCCCCATCAATGCAATCTTCAACGGCTGCTGCATGAGGATATGATCCCCGATTTTTCGGAAGATGTCAATCTGACTCTCCCGAGAATCCCTCTTGCAACGTGCGAATATCCGCTAGCGCATTCTGATCAGCGATCCGAAGAGCCGCTTCGTCCAACACCTGCAGCGCCTGTTCCCGCATCCCGCTGCGCCCCAACGACAACGACGCGCCAAACAAAAGAGAGGTCACGTAGTGCACGATGGAGATCATGCGCAGTTTTCTCCCGACAACAGCTCGAGATACAAATCCTGAAAGGCCCGAACATGCTGTTGGAACCCGAAAACGCTTTCGGCCCGCAAGCGCCCGTTGGAGCCCAGCCGCGCTCGCAACGCCCGGTCTTCGGCCAGCCGCACCAGCGCCCGAGCCATGTCTGCGGGGTCGTCGGGCGCAACCAGCAGGCCCGTCTCGCCCGGGATGACGGTCTCCAGCGGCCCGCCATGAGCCGTGGCGATCACGGGCTTGCCGCTGGCCATGGCCTCGATGACGACCATGCCGAAAGGCTCGGGCCGAATGGAGGGCAGCGCCAGCGCATCCAGCGCGGCCATGGCCCGGGGAGCGTCATCGCAATAGCCTGCCCACACGACACGATCCGCCACGCCCAGGGTCTGCGCCAGCGAACGCAGCTCATCCTTGCGCCAATCCTCCCCCGGAGCCACATCGCCCACGAATACAGCCTTCAGGTTCGGGGCCTGCTTTGACGCCCGGACGAACGCGCGCAAGAAGAAATCCTGGCCCTTCCAGGCAGAGATGCGCCCGACCACGCCCACCAAAACATCATTTCCATCCACGCCCCACCGGCGCCGCAAATCGCCGCCATCCACCTCGGGCGAGAACTTCGCCGTATCCACGGCGTCGTAGATGACCGTCATGCGCTCGGCCAGAGCGGGCGCATCGGCCAGCAAATGATCCGCCACCGCCTGACTGATGGCGACCACCCGATGGCTGTACCGATTCACCATCCACGCGATCTGCCGCCGCACCAGAGCTGGCTCGGTCACCAACTCATGCACATGCCACACATGAGGCAGATGCAACCGCCTCGCGGCCAACGCGCCGCCCCACACAGCGCTGGTGTTGCTGTGAACCAGGGAGACATGCTCCCGCCGGGCAATCGACATCACGCTTCGCGTGCCCCTGAGCAGATAAGCTGCGAAGCGTGGGCCGCGACGCAGCGAAAAATAGCGTCGCCGCAACACGGGCATCGCCACGGCCTCGTGCGCCACGCCCGCATCCGAAAGTGCGGCGCTCAGCTTGCCCTCGTAGGGAAGATCGGTGGGCAACAGCACGTGCGGACGGAAGCGGGAAGAATCCAACCGCCGCACCAGCTCCAACAGCACCATATCCGAGCCATACAACTCGTCCGAGCTGTGAGGATAGAGGATGGTGCAGCTCATGGAGACCTCACCACGCGCGCTCCCACCGCAATCAAACCTGCATGAACCCAACTGGCCGTCAGCCAGATGCCATCGGTGGATTGATAAGCCACCCCCAGCAGCACAGCATAACTGATGATCAGCCCCAGCAACATCCCTCGATCCATCAGGTCGATGGGCTGGCGCACGGCCTTGATCGCGGGCAAGAGCAGCGTCGCCACAAAGCCGCCAAAAGCCAGCAGGCCCGCTACGCCCGTCTCTTGCAGCAACCGCACCGAGAGATTGCTGATCCAGGCCGGATGCGCCCGCAGCTCGCCGTGGATCGCATAAAACGATCCCGGCCCCCAACCGGTCAGTGGACGCTGCGCCCAGTCGGCCAGGGCCAGGGACCAATCGTTGAGCCGAGCTGAAAAGGTGGCGTCGAAGCTGAGATTCAGAAAAGATTGCAAACGATTGACGAAAGGCAGCGAAGCGGGCAGATAAGGAGCCAGCGAAAGCGCCACGAAAATAATCAACGGCAGCAGCACCAGGGCCAGGATGAAACGATTGGCCTGGGCCCAGGCGTTTCGGTATTCGAAAATCACCGCCAGCGTCGCCCCAGCCAGAAACATGATCCACGCCGCCCGCGAAAGGCTGAGCAGCAACGCCAAAAGCAACACGCCCAACGCGGCGAACCGCAACAATTGCCGTTTACGTGAATCATGCCCCCGCTCGGCAGCGAAAATAATCATCAACAAGATGATGGCCCAGGAAGACGTGTGGCTCCCGAACAGGTTGCCCTCCTCGAAAGTGCCGTAGGGGATGGGCTCGGTGAAATTCCACGACACCTGCACGCCCAGATTGACGCCAAAAGGATAAACAGCCCGCGCCAGAATGCCGTATGCCGCCTCGAGCACGCCCGCTGCCAGAAAAACCACCACCGCCCGTCGCCACCACCTGCCGTTCGGGATCAAATTCACCATCAGGATGAAGGTCAGGGGCAGCAGAGCGATGCGCAGGGCGTTTTGCAGCCCCATCATGGGGTCGGGATTGAACAAAAGGCCCGACGCCAGGTTGATGAGCCACCAGGCCAGCGCGAACCATGCAGCCGCGGGCATCCGCAGCGAACGCCGCTCCAACCCCAACTGGGTGAAACCGATGGCGGCCATGGCCACGGCGGCGACATGCTCGGGCCGAACCGAAACCGGGCCCATGTCGAAACGAAAACGCGTCAGCAGCGCCGCGATGATGAGGATGACCACGCCGCTGAACGGCCACCCCAACGCCAACGCGGCCAACAGCGCCAGTCCGCCCAGCGCCGCCAAGAAGAGCAGAGCGTGGCACTGCAGCAGAAAAACCATCGTCCCGGCAAAAAGGCCCACCACCAGCGCCGCGGCCAGCCAGCGCCGCTCACCGGACCAGACGCCCGTCATCACGCCTCCCCCCGAGACCTGAGCACCTTCGCGGGCGAGCCGCCCACCACGGTATAAGGCTCAACATCCTTCGTCACCACGCTGCCCGCGGCCACCACTGCGCCTCGCCCGATGGTCACGCCATCCAGTATCACGGCGCCGGAGCCCAGCCACACATCGTCCTCCACGACAATGCCCTCGTTGGTGACGCCCTGTTCGCGGATCAGCGCGTCCGTGCGGGCGAAAACGTGATTTTCGGAATGAAAACGCACGCTCTGGCCGATGAGCACATTATCGCCAATGCGGACGCCGCCCGCGGCTCCCACGAAATTGTAATCGCCCAGATTGGAATTATCGCCAATCCAGAAGCCCTCGCCCAGATGCGTGAGGATGCCCGTGCATTCGATGACGGAAAACCGCCCGATGGACACGTTGTTCCCGAGATGAACGCCGTGGCGGCTCAGGGCGTCGATCTTCACGTCATCCTCCAGGGTCACGCTGGCGCCCACATGCAACGATCGCGTATTCAGAAGCTGCACCCGCCGTCCCACAAAGAAGACGCCCCGGCTCTCGGCCAAAAAGGGTTTGCGCATCGATCCGCGCAGATATGCAAAGCCACGCTCCTTCAACACAGTGACCAGAGCGGTCGCGGGAACGGCGGGATCGATGGTATAATGAGGGTCGTGTTTGAGCTTGCGGATAAGCGATTGCAGAAAATGACGAAACATGGTCTTCTTGCTCCTTGGCTCAAATTGTAAAAGCTACCGCTGAATTTCACAACGTATGACAACCCTCTTGCTTCTACGTCTATTCATTTTTGAGAGAACATGGACGACGAAACTTACGAATTGTTGGTCATCATCCTGGACGACCTGGACCGACTGCCCGCCCTGCTGAAGGCGCTGCGAGATGCGGGCGTTTCCGGTTCGACCTTGTTCGACAGCATCGGAGGCTACCGGGCCAGCACCTGGCTGGATGAAATCGGTCTTTCGGGGATTAGAAAAATGTTCGGGGCAGCGGAGGAACTCAAACGTCGCACTGTCCTAGCTGTTGTCGAAAACGAAAAAATGGATGGCGCCATCGCCGCAGCGGAACAGGCCGTAGGAGGTTTTGGGCGGCCCGATAGCGGAATCCTCTTCACCATCCCCGTCACCCGCGCGCTCGGCCTGCACAAGCGCCCGCGAACGGAAGAATCCGAAACCATCCCCGTGCCCGACCTCGCTGAGCTGGCCATCCGCGAGATGCCCGTCAGCGAGGCGGCGAAACTCCTCGCCATCGAGCCGGTCGTCGTCAACTCAGGAGCCTCTCTGCTAGAAGCAGTGGCCGCCATGAGCAAGAGTCCCTCCGCCCATGTGGCCGCAATCATCAGCAGGACTGGACATCTGCTGGGCCTGGTGACCCTGCGCAATCTGGCCGACCACATCTTCTTCGGCATCATGCCCGAGGTGTTTTACGGCGAAGTCACCACCGATATGGATCGCAGCCTCGATTTCGGAGAGATGGCCAACGTGCACAACATCGCAGATCTCATGATCGATCCCGTGTCGGTGCACGCCTCGGATACGGTGGGGCAGGCGTTCCGCCTCATGCACACGCACGATCTCTCGGGATTGCCCATCGTCGATGACAACAACCACGTGGTTGGGTTCGTGGGGATGCTCGAACTACTGGAACTCGTCCTGAAAGAGTCGATAAACCATGAATGACGTTTTGCTGGCCGTTGGCGTCTTCATCCTGGTCTATGCGGCCATCATCTCAGAAAAGGTGGATCGAGCGGCTGTAGCGCTGCTGGGAGGCATGGCCACCATCATGCTCATCAAGTCTTATTCGCAGGAAGAGGCGTTTCAGGCCATCGACCTGAATGTGCTCATGCTGCTGACGGGCATGATGGTCATCGCCAACATCATGAGCGATACGGGCGTGTTCCAGTGGCTGGGCACGAAAGCCATCCAGTTGGGTAAGGGCAATCCCACCCGCATTATGCAGATTTTAGTCATTGTGACCGCAGTCACTTCGGCTTTGCTGGATAACGTCACAGTGGTGGTGCTGCTGGCCCCGGTGACGCTGGTCGCCACCGCCAGTCTGGGCGTCAGCCCTATTCCGTTCCTCATCGCCGAGGTGCTGGCTTCGAACATCGGCGGCGCCTCCACCCTCATCGGCGATCCCCCCAACATCCTCATCGGCAGCGCCGCGGGCATCGATTTCCTCACCTTTTTGCTCAACATGGGACCGTATATCCTGGTCTTCATCATTTTCTTCGTGCTGGGATTGCCATTACTCTTTCACAAAGAGCTGCACAGGGCGCAATCCACGACGGCGACGCCCGAATATATCGACGCGTCCACGCTGATCACCGACAAGACGCTGCTTCGCAAATCCCTTATTGTGCTGACGCTGGTGCTCATTGGATTCACCCTGCACGGCTTTCTCCATCTCGAAACGGCCACCATCGCCCTGGCTGGAGCGGCGGCGCTGATGCTGTGGAGTGGGCAGTCTGCGCACAAGGTCTTCCACCATGTGGAATGGGCCACGCTGATGTTCTTTGTGGGGCTTTTCGTGCTGGTGGAATCACTGGTGCATGTCGGCGTCATCGACATCATCGCCAACTGGCTTTTCGAGGCCACCAAAGGCAATGCGCTGGTCACCTCGCTGGCGCTACTGTGGGGCTCGGCTGCGCTCAGCGGTCTGGTGGATAACATTCCCTACACCGCCACGGTCATCCCCATCATCCAAAAACTGGGCGAAGATGGCATGAATATCTGGCCCCTGTGGTGGGCGCTGGCCATCGGCGCCGACCTGGGCGGCAATCTGACCCTCATTGGGGCCTCGGCCAATGTGGTCGTCGCCAACTTTGCGGAGCGCAGCGGCCATAAAATCACATTTGCGAAATTCCTGAAATACGGGGCCGTCACAACCTTCTTCGCTAGCGTCATCGCCTCGCTGTATTTAATCCGTTATTTTGTTTGAGAGAGACCATGCGTATTGGCGTAGATGTTCGATTGTTTTATCACCAGATGGCGGGCATTGGCTGGTACACCGTCCGGCTTTTGGCTGCGCTGGCAAATATCGATAAAGAGAACAGCTATGTGCTTTTGCAGCATCGTAAGCAGGCGGAACAGCTTGTGAAAGGGCCCCGCTTCAGCAAGGCGACCCTGTTCGCCCCGACTCATCACCGGTTCGAGCAGTGGATTCTGGGCCTGGAGACCCGGCGACTGGGGCTGGATTTGATCCATAGCCCCGATTTCATCCCCCCCCTTCGTAACAGCATCCCGGCGGTCATCACCATCCATGATCTGGCATTTTTGTTGTATCCGCAATTCATCACGGCGGATAGCGCCCGCTACTACGGGCAGGTGGAAGAGGCGGTCAAACGGGCCAGCCGCATCATCGCGGTGAGCCAATCCACCAAGAGGGATATCATCCAGCTTCTGGGAGCGCCGAAGAACAAGATCGATGTTATCTACGAGGCTGCCGCTCCAGACTTTCGGCCTTTCCCCAAAGACAAGGCGCGGGTGCTGTTGAAGAACGCGTCGTTTGATCTGCCCGAACATTTTATTTTGTTCGTGGGAACCATCGAGCCCCGAAAAAACCTGACCACGCTGATCCACGCCTACAATCTGCTGCGGGATCGCTACAAGCACGATCTGCCGCTGCTGCTGGCCGGCGCGTCCGGCTGGCTGGCGGATGACGTGCATCAGCTGGTGGAAGACCTGGGCATGGAAAAGTGCATCCATTTCCTGGGGCGCGTGCCCGAAGGGCATCTGCCTGCGCTCTACAATCTGGCCACGGCGCTGGCGCATCCCGCTCACTACGAAGGCTTCGGCCTGACGCCGCTGGAAGCCATGGCCTGTGGAGCGCCCGTGGTCTGCTCCGATGCGGGCAGCCTGCCCGAGGTCGTGGGCGATGCCGCCCTGATGGTTCCGCCGGAAGATGTCGAAGCCTGGGCGGCGGCGCTGCACCGGGTCATCGCGGATGATGATCTGCGGAGGAAGATGAGCCGAAGAGGTCTGGCCCGGGCGAAGATGTTTTCGTGGGAGAAGGCGGCCCGCGAAACCCTGGAAACGTATCGCAAAGCAGTGGATTGAGGCTTATGACGGAAGATTATCGCATTCAGGTTTACGGACATGACTGGGCGCAACGTCTGCTGCGAAGGGCGATTCAGCAAGACGCCACCCGGCACGCTTATCTCTTTCTAGGCCCCGAGCACATCGGCAAGACGACCCTGGCCCGGGCGTTCGCGCAGGCCCTGACCTGCGAAAATCCCACGGGTGACGCCGGGCTGGGAGCCTGCGGCCATTGTCGCTCCTGCCGTCTGGCTGCCGAAAACATGCACCCGGACCACCGGTTTTTCGCCCCCGCAGGCAATCAACTGGTCATCGATCAAATTCGCAATATCGTGCGCGAGGCCTCCCGCTCACCGGTCGAGGCCCGCTACAAGGTCTTCATCATCACAGCGTTCGAGCGGGCAAATGTGAACGCGGCCAACGCTCTGCTAAAAACGCTGGAAGAGCCGAGTCCCACCACCCGCATCATCCTGGTCAGTCATCAACCTTCAGGGCTGCTGGACACCATCATCTCTCGCTGTCAGCTTCTGCGCCTGCGCCCGCTGCCCGAACGCATCATCATTCGGGCGCTGCGAGAAAAGACGGGGATCGCCGAGGCGGACGCGCTGAGGATGGCGCGCCTCAGCAACGGGCGTTTGGGTTCCGCCCTGACGATGGCCTCTGCCCCGAGCGCCTGGGAGACCTACAACCAGCGCATCTCGACTATGCTGACGCTGCTGGAGGCCCGCACTGCGGACCGCATGGCTTACGCCCGTGAGATGGAGAAAGACGGGAACCTCGAAACCACCTTGCAGGAATGGCT
>JALXAF010000240.1 GCA_026992375.1 Anaerolineae bacterium | reverse complement strand
GGCCCCCACCCCGCCCCTCCCCCGATACTCGCTGCGCTCGTGTTCGGGGGAGGGGGATGCTCATCTGCTACGCAAATTGGCAAGGCAGAGGGTTCCTCCCCCTGCAAGGCGCTAGCCGAAGCGGAGGGAGGCCGGGAGGGGGCTTGCCACCAGGCCAAACATGCCCGTCGATCTCGTCATTTTCGATGTGGACGGCGTCCTCAAGGAAGTCGTCGATCCCTACATGCTCCTGCACCGCCATTTCGGCACGGTGGAGGAGGGAAAACGCCATTTTCGAGCCTTTCGCGAGGGACACATCACCTATCACGAATTCGCTCAACTGGACGCGTGGTCGTGGCGAGGACAACGCGTGGAGAAGATCAAGGCCATCTCGCGACAAACGCCCTACATGCCCGGCGCATTCCGGGCGGCCGCGGGCCTGCAAGACCGGGACGTCCCTTTCGTCCTCCTCAGCTCCGGCTTCGATTTGAATGTCGAGGAGGTGGCGAATGACCTGGGCGCGAAAGGCTGGTGCGCCAACATCTTGCATCGGGATGGCGGGCGCATTGCGGGCGGCATGACCGTGCGCGTGCCCTACGGCGGCAAAGGCCCCATCGTCCGGGAGATCATCCGGCGCTGGGAGGTTGATCCCGCCCGGGTGCTGGCTGTGGGCGATTCCGACACCGACATCCGTATGTTCGAGCAGACGGGCCACGCCCTGGCCGTTCGCCCCCGCTCCGAAGCCGTCAGCGCCGCGGCCGCAGCCACCCTGCCCGACCTGCACGGCTTCCTCGACTTCATCGACAGTTTGTGAGGATATTGGATATCAGATATTGGGTATTCCGCTGTTGACCAAACAGCCAATACCCAATACCCAGTATCTAACATCCTCCCCTCCACCCTGACTTTCAGCCATCGTCACTCACCTATCGACTATTCTCATGGCTATCATCGTCACCGGCTCTATCGCCTGGGATTACCTGATGCGTTTCCCCGGTCACTTCAAAGATCACATCCTCGTTGGCCAGGACAAGCTCTCGGTCAGCTTTCTGGTGGATGAGAAGGAACGCCACCGCGGGGGCACGGCCCCCAACATCGCCTACAACCTGGCCCTTCTGGGCGAACGCCCGAAGATCGTGGGCGCGGCGGGCCTGGATTTCGCGGATTACCGCGATTGGCTGGAAAGCGTGGGCGTAGACACCTCCCACATCCGCGTTTACCCGGATGAGTTCACCGCCACCTTCAGCGTCATCACCGATCTGAATCATAACCAGATCGCCAGCTTTCACACCGGAGCCATGGCCCGGGCCCGGGAGCTGGATCTGCGGGAGATCGGCGCGGAGAACATCGACTGGGTGATCATCTCGCCCGACGACCCCGTGGCCATGGTCAATCACACCGAAGCCTGCCGCGACATGGGCGTCAACTTCATCTACGATCCCAGCCAGCAGCTCGCCCGCATCTCTCGCGATGAATTTATGACCAGCGTGCAGGGGGCTAATGTGCTCACCGTCAACGACTATGAGTTGGAGATGGCCAAGAAACTCTCGGGGCTGGATGAGACGGGCCTGCTGGAGCTGGTCGAGGCCATCGTCGTCACCCGCGGGCCCGATGGCGCCAGCGTCATCACCCGGGAGGGCGAGATCACTGCGCCCTCGGCCCGTCCCACAGCCGTGCTGGAGCCCACGGGTGTGGGAGACGCCTTCCGCGCGGGTCTGCTGGTGGGCCTGAAAGCGGGCTACGATTGGGAAACCATCCTCAAACTGGGTAACAGCACCGCGGTTTACGTCATCGAACAGATGGGCACCCAGAATCACACCTACACCAGGGAGCAATTTTTGGCTCGGGTGAGGGAGAATTATGGGGAATTGCCCGTGCTGGAGACATGTTGTCAAAAATCATGATGAGATATTTGGTATTCGATATTCGATATTGATGCCAATAGCCAATATCCAATATCCACAATACCCAATATCCAACCCCCACCAATACCTAACACCTACAGGAGTTCTACATGACCGCCAAAAATTACGACATCAAAGACATCAATCTGGCCGACAAGGGCCGGTTGCGCATGGATTGGGCCGCAAAGGAAATGCCCGTCCTCAAGCTCATCGAAGAGCGCTTCATCAAAGAGCAGCCCCTGGCCGGCGTGCGCGTCTCCGCCTGCCTGCACGTCACCTCCGAAACCGCCAATCTGATGAAGACCCTGAAGGCGGGCGGCGCAGATGTGGTGCTGACCGCATCCAACCCCCTCTCCACCCAGGACGACATCGCCGCGGTGCTGGTGCGGGATTACGACATCCCCGTGTTCGCCATCAAGGGCGAGGACAATGACACCTACTATGCCCACCTGCGGGCCGCGCTGGATCATCGCCCCAACATCACCATGGACGACGGCATGGATCTGGTGGCCACCCTGCACCGCGAACGGCCCGAGCTGCTGGATGAGGTCATGGGCGGCACAGAGGAGACCACCACCGGCGTCATCCGCCTGAAGGCCATGGCCGCGCAGGGCGATCTCAAATACCCGGTCATTGCGGTCAACGATGCGCTGACCAAGCATCTCTTCGACAATCGTTACGGCACGGGCCAGAGCACCATGGACGGCGTCATCCGCGCCACCAACGTGCTCATCGCGGGCAAGACCGTGGTGGTTGCGGGCTATGGCTGGTGCAGCCGCGGCATCGCCATGAGGGCCCACGGCCTGGGCGCTAATGTCATCGTCACCGAGGTGGAGCCCATGAAGGCCCTGGAGGCCGCGATGGATGGCTTCCGCGTGATGCCCATGCTGAAGGCCGCACAGGAAGGCGACATCTTCATCTCCGCCACCGGCGACCTGCACGTCTTCGACAAACATCACTTCGAGGTGATGAAGGATGGGGCTATGATGGCCAATTCGGGCCACTTCAACGTGGAGATCAACATCGAGGCTCTGGAGGAGATGGCCGTGAGCGTGCGCAAGGTGCGCGAGTTCGTGGACGAATACACCCTGGCCGATGGCCGCCGTCTCTACATCCTGGGCGAAGGACGTCTCATCAACCTGGCTGCGGCCGAAGGCCATCCCAGCGCAGTGATGGACATGAGCTTCGCCAACCAGTCGCTGGCCGCGGAATACATCAAGAATCATCACGCGGATCTGCCCAACAACGTCTTCTCCGTGCCCGAGGACATCGATCAGAACATCGCCAGCCTGAAGCTGGCCGCGATGGGCATCGAGATCGACACGCTCACCGAAGAACAACAGGCCTATCTCAACTCCTGGACCACCGGCACGTGATCTCCGTATACATCCAGAAGTAACTTCCTTTTCTCGTTGCAGCACTTGCCGAGTAATGATTAAATCGGTCATAGTGTCGTTTGCCACGTTCGCCCGGCGATGAAGTCGCCGGGCTACAAAACAGTGCCGGATAAATCCGGCTAAGCCCCGCAGGGGCGCTGTTTCTAGCCGGGGGACTTCATCCCCCGGGCGCTGGCTGAAAACTGAAAACCGAACACTCCCCTCACTCTTTCATATCCTTTCCATTGCCTCTAAAACCCTTTCTCCAAGAGGAGACGCCAACATGAGCACCACCTTCATGCGCTCCCCCAAGCTCTTCTTCACCAGCGAATCGGTGACCGAAGGGCATCCCGACAAAATGTGCGACCAGATCAGCGACGCTGTGCTGGACGCAGTCCTCGCCCAGGATCCCACGGGCCGCGTGGCCTGCGAAACCGCCACCAAGACCGGCTTCGTGATGCTGCTGGGCGAAATCACCACCACCGCCAACCTCGATTACGATCAGCTCGTGCGCGACGCGATCCGCGACATTGGCTATACCAGCAGCGATTACGGCTTCGACGCGGACACCTGCGCGGTGCAGGTCGCCATCGCCCGCCAGTCGCCCGACATCGCCATGGGCGTGGACAAAGCGCTGGAGGCCAAAGAAGGCCGCATGACCGATGAAGAGGTCGCGGCCATCGGCGCGGGCGACCAGGGCATGATGGTGGGCTTCGCCTGCAACGAGACCCCCGAACTCATGCCCCTGAGCATCAGCCTGGCCCACAAGCTGACCAAGCGCCTGAGTGACGTGCGCAAGGACGGCACGCTGCCCTATCTGCGCCCGGACGGCAAGAGCCAGGTCACCGTGGAATACGCGTTCGGTCAGCCCCAGCGGGTGGACGCGGTGGTCATCTCCACCCAGCACGCGCCCGAGATCACCCAGGCCCAACTGCGCCAGGACATCATCGAGCATGTGATTGCCCCCGTGGTGGGCGATTGGATGGACGGCGCCACCAAGATCTTCGTGAATCCCACCGGACGCTTTGTGACAGGCGGCCCCATGGGCGACGCCGGTCTCACCGGCCGCAAGATCATCGTCGACACCTACGGCGGCGTGGGCCGTCATGGCGGCGGCGCGTTCTCGGGCAAAGACCCCACGAAGGTGGATCGCTCGGGCGCTTACGCTGCTCGCTGGGTGGCCAAGAACATCGTGGCCGCGGGCCTGGCCGACCGGGTGGAGATTCAGATTTCCTACGCCATCGGTGTGGCCGAGCCCCTGAGCATCAGCATCGAGACCTTTGGCACAGGCAAGATCGACGACGTGCTCATCGAGCGGCTGGTGCGGGAGCACTTCGATCTACGCCCGGGCGCGATCATTCGCGATCTCGACCTGCGTCGCCCCATCTACCGGCAGACCGCCGCGTACGGTCACTTTGGCCGCACCGACATCGATCTGCCCTGGGAGCACACCGACCAGGCCGAGGCGCTGCGCGAGGCTGCGGGCCTGACCGCCGAGGCCGCATTGGCTTCTTGACGTCTCCCCACCAGATCTTTCGCCGCAACGCTTTCTGTGGTGAGATTTCCGAGAAGGCAATATGCCCTTTGGAACGCACTGGGAATGGCGGGGTTTTGGACAGACCGACGAGCAGTTTCGGGCCTGGTTCAAGACCCTGCCATTTCTTTATCCTCCATCCAATGCGCCGCTACGGGACGAGTATCTGTGGACGCCCGGCTGCGTGCACAATGTGAAGCTGCGCTACGACGCGCTGAAATTCAAGCGCTTTTGTGAACGGCGCGGGGAATTCGAATGCTGGCGCGAGGACGCCAGCGAGTTCTTGCCCTTTCCGCTGGATCGGGAGCACTTGCGCGAGCTGGGCAGGCTTCTGGATGCGCGCCTGCCCGAAATCCCGCCGGGCCCGGTGGAACGGGCGACGCTGCTGGCCATCATCGCCCGCGCCGACCCGCCTGTGCAGCGCATCACCGTCATCAAGCGGCGGCGGCTGGCCCAATGGCGACTGGCGGGCGATGAGACGTCCGTCGTCCTCGAATGGACGCGCATCGAACAGCCCGAAGCCATCGAGACCGTGGCCATCGAGCATGATGATCTGGCCCTGACCTGGGCCGCTCACGCCCGCCTGGCTCCCCACCTCGCCCGCCTGCAACCCCTGAACTATCTGCAAGCCATCGGGCGTTGGCTTGGAAAATGATTACGGCGTCGTGACGCCCATCTTCTGCAAAATGCGCTCGAACGCCGGGGCCATCGCCTCCCACTCGTGGGCGTCTGCGGCCAGAGTGACGACGACCAGCCGGTCCGCCCGGCCATCGTTGATGACGAAGGCCAGATCCTGCGCCATGACCACCACGGGCGTGTTATCGCTCTCTTCCAGGTGCGTGTAGGTCAGCAGCAGCGCCTGACGGCCATCCGTCAGCGTCGTCAACAGCCGCTCCTGCTCGTGGTAATCCTGCAACTGCTGCTGGCGGATTTCGGGCCAGGTGATGGCGAGGGGGGCGTCGGGCAGAGGAAGAACCGCTACCTCTTCGCGGGCCGGAAAGAGGGATGCGCTGTCGGGATCGAAGACCTGCAGCGCCAGATCGTGAGCGGGTTGGGGGAGCCACTGCACGGGATAGGGAATACCGGGCTCGTCCTGGGCCAGCGCCAGATAACCGAATTGCGACATCATCCAATCGCTGAAAAACCACCCCGCCACCAACAGCATGATTGCGACAAGCCACACCATGAGATTGTTGGCCCGGGCCTGCCACTTGCCCGGCGGCTGAAACGCCTGGACATCGACAAAGGCTTCGTCAAAGCTTGTCATGGCCTGCCTCCTGTTCTGCGATGAGGGCTTCCCAGCTCTTTTTCAGGCTTTCCAGCTCGTCTTCGTCATCATGGTCATTGCCGGGGGAAGATGGCGGCGGGGGCGGCGATGGACGGACTTCCAGTTGTTCGGCCTCGACCATCTGCATGACATCGGCCAATAACGATTTGGGTTTATTGGCCTCCTCTCTTATTTCGAGCAGCGCCGCCATACGCCTGAATGCGCGTCTGCTGCGATGGAGCAGCCAGTAGATGACGGCAAAGAGGATGATGGCGAAGACGCCTGCAAAGATCAGGGCGTCCAGGGATTGCAAAAAGATGTCGTTCGCCTGGATGACATTCAGCGTGAAGAAGAACATGGCATGGAGGATGACCGTCAGCAGCAGGCCCGAAGCCAAATAGAAGGTGTTGGTGCGCCTGAACCGCTCCTGCCCCATAAAATATCCCAGCAAAGCGCCCAACGCAACGTACCCCAAAGCCTGTTCGCATGACTGTAAAACGCCCTGGCTTAGATCTGGAAATCCGGGTGAAAAAACGCTCAGCAGATTGAGCGCCGTAGCCACGCCCAATCCGGCCGCAGCGCCGTAAATTGCGCCATCTGTCAGCGTGTGGAAAGCGCTGGTGGGATAAACACCATAGCGCACAACCAGATAGATGAAAAACAACTCCAACGGGGCGATAACAAGCAATCGCCCCAGCAATTCTGACCACCATGCGGTGTAAAGCCACACATCGAGCTGAAAAACGTGGGCGGTCAGGGGATTAACGGTAACGAAATAAAGCGCAGCCGTCACCAGCCATAGCAAAAACACAGCCCGACGCATCCCATTTCCTGTCCGATTCCCAATCGAAAACGATATCAACCAGATGAGCGCGGGCGTCAACGCCAGCAGAATTTGCACCAGGGGCCAAAACTGGGCAGGTATCCATGCGTCTGGCAGAATCAACCAGCCCATAAAGATGGCTATGCCCGCCAGGATGCCGAGCGTGGCGGTGATGAGGGATGCAGCCCAGAAGCCCGGGCGGTTTCGGGCCGCCCGCCGCAGATCTTCTGCGCGAATATCCGGATAGGAGACGTTTGGGGGCATAACGTTTCGTTTTACCAGTGACGGGGGAGAATTTCTGTTGTGGAAGCGCCTGTAAATCGCGAAAAGTATACCAGTTTCCGTGCAACTTGCCAATAAACAAGAGAGATGTTTACCGTAAACGCGCTTGATGTTCTATCTAAAAACGGCGCATCCTCGACGGGCGAGCGAACAGGCGAGAAAGTCAGGCCATCCCTTTCGCCCGAATTTCATTAGGGGCTCCCAAAACGAGTTGAGCGCTGAGTTGGAGGGCGCAGGCCCGCCTTCGGGATAGGACCAACAACCTTCCCTGTCTCCCCCGCCCGTCTCGAAGGCGGGAGAGGAACAAAAGGAGGGGGCCTGTCCTCAAGAGACTGAATTCATTTGGCCAGCGCCTGCCGCCGCCCAAATCGTCGACTGAAGTCGTGCCAGTGAGCCCTACGGGCTGAAGGACGACCTGCGTCGCCCAGTCTTTCCAACGAAACAAGACGCACCCAAAAGATAAGGGATGTTCAGTTTCGGTTGGAGCAAGTATCGCATAGGCCGAAGGATAGATGCTCATAAATTAAATCGATCATCGTGGCGTTCGCCACGTCCGCCGGGCGATGAAGTCGCCGGGCTACAAAACAACGCCAGATAAATCCGGCTAGTCCCGCAGGGGCGCTGTTTCTAGCCGGGGAACTTCATCCCCCGGCGCTGGCGGCGGGCGAGAAGCGCTCCGGGTCTATGAATGGATTACTTTAACACTCCAACTCATTTTGAATGCACCCATTTGAAATTGCTGGAAGCCGCCAATCGAACTTGACAAGATGAGGAATTATTTTTATCCTTTGATTGGACAATGTCGCCCAATCCGCATTAACCACGCCATTCCAATCGTGACAAGTTTATCTGGAGCCATCATCGATGGTATGGCGCGATTTTCGCCACATGGCGTTCACAGCAGGATAAACATCGCTCCATTGTTTACATTCATCCTTCGCAACTGCTAACGTAGCTTTGTTCATACAACACGGATATGAGGAAACGCAAATAAAGCCTTTCTTGAATGACTTCGCGCCTTTGTTTTCTTCGTGTCTTGTGTCTTCGTGGCAAAAGAGGGCGATTGGTGCCAACTACCTTAGCAGTCACCCTCCTTCTCTGATATGCGCTCTCGTCGAAACACAATCAACCTTACGTTACGCTTTATACTGTGCGTCTGGCGTAACAATTCATGGTGGGGGGAGCGTTGCACCTGAAAACACATTTCGTTGTTTTACAAAGGCATGAACGCGTTTGCGCATGCCTTTTTCTTTTTGGATAACTTTACGACAAACATTCTCGCTTTACATCCCTGACGCTTAAAGGAGGAGCCTATAAGAAATCACACATAGATTACCAACGAGTGTATCCATAATCTGTACGTCGTTTTTGTCATCTAATCAATTTTTCGGTCACTTCTCCTACAGAAATGGTGTAAAAATGCGTAACGAACAACTTTTCAAATGGCTTGTCCCCGTCCTGGCCATCGCACTAATGTTTACGATCTTGCCAATGGGAAACGCTACGGCGCAGCCTGGAACCACCGGCCCGACCGTCACGACCAGTGCGGACGCTGCCATGGCCAAGATTCATCCCTTTCTTCTCGACAAGCTGGGGTTGAAAAACGGCGTTATATCCGATCTATCGGCTTCGGATGAAATCAAGATAGGCGTCTTCGTCAAAGCTGGCACAGATATCAGCAAATACATGACATGGTCGCTGACCCGGCCCTTCGTCGATCCCATGGGAGCCCAACTGGTCGTCGGTGCAGCCAACGCGGGCGCCATTCTCAAGATCGCGTCCATGGATGATGTGGTGCGCATCTTGCCCGAAGAAAACACCGTCCAGCCGCCCGATCCCATCCGCATCGATCCGGATATCGTCGCCAACAGACAAGCCGTTCAGGACGCCATCCACGCAACCAGCGTTCAGGGCTGGTGGGATGTGGGGCCCAATCACAACTCTCGCGCCGCCTGGGACATGGGCTACACCGGCGCTGGCGTCAAGGTCATGGTCAACGATTCGGGCATCGACTTCGCCCACCCCGACCTTCAGGGCGCCTGGGCCACCATCACCGACCCCAATTCGCCCTACTATGGCTGGCCCGAGATGTTCGACAGCCGTTCCACCTACCTCTACATCCTGGATACCGTCTTTGGCTCCAATTACATCGCCAGTGGTTTGGGCCATTATTCGGACACCAGTGCCACTTGTACGGTTGACGACTGCGTTTACCAGCCACTGGGAGCCACCGAGCCCCACACCTACATTCTGCCCGCCACCAGCGTCAGCGGTGAGTACCACATCGGCTTCCATCCCGACAAAACTCTGGCCGACGCCGTCATGGGCGACTGGAATGGCCAGTATGAGGGCGAGGAATACGTCTCGGTGCTAGTGGTGGACGAGCACGAAGCGGGAATTTATGACACCGTTTATGTGGATATGAACGGTAATTACGACTTCACCGATGACAAACCCGTCACCGAGAATGATCCTCTCGCCTACATTGATTCCTGGGACTCGGCAGCCAATGGACCAGGGCAGGATGGCTATGCCGATCTCTCCGGCGGCCTGCTCTACTTCATCGCCGATGGCGTAAACTATATTCCCGCCTCCGATTGGATGTGGGGCAAATATGCTGTACCGCCTGAGAATGGCAGCCTGCTAGCCTGGGAATTCAACGACTTCACCGAGGGCGGCGGCGATCACGGCCAGCTCTGCGCCTCCAACGTGGCGGGGCGAGGCGTTATCGATGGCGGCGCACCTCCCTACAAGCCCGCTGGCGACGGCACGCCATTCACCGGCATGGTCCAGGCTGCCGGACGCGACGCCAAGCTGAGCGCCAACGGCAACGCCTACAACACGTTCGACTTCCTGTGGAACGACAGCTTCATCTACGCTGCTTTGGGCTATGATGGCAAGCCTGGCACCTCTGACGACATGCAGATCATCAGCAATAGCTGGGGTTTTTCCGCCACCGATAACGACGTATGGGATTTCGACAGTCGCTATATCGACAAAATCGTGCGGCGCCTCAATCCCAACCTGTCGGTGCTCATCTCCACCGGCAATGGCGCTTCCGGCTACGGCACCATCACCGGGCCCTCCCCAGTTTCCAGCATTGGCGTCGGCGCCTCCACCGAATTCGGCAGCACCGGCCTTTTCGAGACCATCATGGACGTGGACCAGATCAACTGGGGCGATGTCATCTCATTCTCCAATCGCGGCCCTGCAGCCAACGGCGGCAACGGCGTCAGCGTGACAGCCGACGGCGCTTTCGGTTCCGGCGATATCCCTCTGAACGCCTGGGGCGATGGTTGGTCCGCATGGACAACATGGGGCGGCACCAGCCGATCCGCCCCAGTGGCCGCGGGCAATCTGGCCCTCGTGTATGACGCTTACAAGCAGGCCAACGGCGTCTGGCCCACCTGGGATGTGGCCCGAGCCATCCTCATGTCCGGCGCCAACAACCAACGTTACGACACCTTCGTCCAGGGCGCTGGCTCCGTCAACGGCGGTCAGTCTGCGGCCATCGCTGGCGGCGACAACGGCTTCTTCGTCATGCCCGACAACTGGACCGCCGGCGACTATCGCGGCAAGGAATATCATTCCTTCGCCAACATCATGCACCCGGGCGATGTCAGCGCCAAGACATTCACTGTGCATAATCCCACCAACGAAGACATTAATGTCAAAGTCAAAAGCAAGCGCCTTGTCGCAATCGGCAAGTACAGCTTCCCCTTCACCACCAAGGATCAATCTCTGGAAGACGGCGCTTTCACCAAGCCCGACTATATCTTCCCCCTCACCGATCTAATTCCCGCGGGCACGGATATGGTGGAAGTCAAGATCAGCTTCCCCGCCAGCGAATTCGACCCCGACGGTGATTACAGCTACGACAGCCGCTGGCGCGTCCATATTCAGGACTGGAAGGATATCAACGGCGACGGCAACCTGTGGACAGACCTGAACGGCGACGGCGTCGTCAATTCGGATGAAATCGATAAGGGCGAGCACATTCGTCTCTCTTACGGCTACAACTCCGGCCCAGCCTCTCAGGTTCGCGTGCAAAATCCCTTCAGGCGTATGCACGACGGTCTGTTCATCACGCTGCGCCACAAGACCCGCAGCGCCGACATTCCTGTCACCCACCTGAACATCGAGGTCACCTTCTATGACATCCAATCCTTCGATTGGGTGACCGTCGATCCCGCCACCGTCACAGTGCCCGCGGGTGGCGACGCCACCTTCGACGCTGTTATGACGGTGCCTCAGGATTCTGGCTACGGCATGTACAACGGCGCGATCGTTGTGAGCAATGCGGACATGCGAGCAGTGGTGCCTGTGGTCGCCAACGTGGCCGCCAGCGGCGCCAACTTCGAATTCGGCGGCGGTCGCCGTAGCAACACGCCCTATGACAATGGCCGCATGTTCGGCTATAACGATTGGAGTTGGCGTGCTGAGTCGGGCGACTGGCGTTTCTACTTCACGGACCTCATGGACGACATCCCCGAGAATTCCCTACTCTTCGTCGACACCCAATGGGATAATCCCAATGTGGATATCGACACGTTGGTCATGGGCCCCACCGCCGACAAATTCAGTAACGATCCCGATAAGGGCGAACCGGATATCTATGGTCCCTACACCCTGAGCACCCTGCCTGGCAGCAGCATGAACACCTACATGGGCAGCGGCAAGTGGTTCTGGTACACCAACACCGGCGGCCCGCGCGAGATCGTGGCCGTGCCCGCCAAGGAAGGCCTCCACGTCGTCGCGCTACATCAGGTCTACACCAGCGGTGAGAACACCGACGTCAGCGTCCAGGGCAAAGTGGGCATGTTGACTGTAGCCCCCTCGAAGCTGAATGTGGACGCTCCCACCGACACAGTCGAAGCGACCATTGAAGTCTCCGCTTCCGTCAATCTAGACGACCTGGTTGCCGAAGGCTTCGGTCTGGGATTGCCGGAAGAATACACCGATCTGCCCATCAAACAGGATGATCCGAACGATCCCACCACCGCCAGCTATACACAAACCGTGACCATCGATCACGCCGCCTCGCTGACTGTGGATATTGAGGGGCAGGGCAGTGACGACCTGGATCTCTTCCTGGTCAATCCTCACGGCCAGATTGTGGCTTCTTCCACCACTCCCACAGCCGAAGAGCACGTGTCGGTCAAATTCCCCATGGATGGCGATTGGACGATCCTGGTGCATGGCTGGAGCGTTCCCGAGGGCGAAAGCGCCTTCGATATGACCGTCAATGCTGTTCAGGGATATGACATCACCGTCAAAAACATCCCCGATGGGCCCTTCGCCGCTGGCGACATGATCCCCATCTCCCTGGAGATCAGCCACGACATGAACCTGGGCGATGTTCTGTACGGCTCCGTGCTTCTTGGCCCCTCCCTGGCCCCCGGCCTGGTGGAAGTCCCGGTCGTGGTCACGGCTGTCGAGCCCGATCCCGTTACGGTCGAACTGCCTCTGACCGCCGACACCTGGCTTAGCGGCGGCAATCCGGATGACGTCTATATGTGGGATCACAAGCTGGTCGTGCGTCCCACCGGCCTGGACAACGCCCTGCTCAGCTTCGATCGCAACGCACTGCCCGTTGGAGCCAACATCGTCAGCGCCAGACTGTGCATGAACGCCATCTTCGAATCGGGCGCCTTCGGCAAGCGGCTCAAAGTGATGAACGTGGATCCCTTCGATCCCAAGACCGTGACTTATAACACCGGACTTAACTTCTACAACCCCGGCCCTGCCGTGGATGTGGTCATGGGCAAGATTGCAATGGACGCCACCGAGCAGGTCAAAGCCTGGGACGCCATGGGAAGCAAGGGCAATGCTCAGCTCGCTGTGGCCGCGGATGGCCCATTGGGCCGCGTGACGTTCAACAGCATGGAGGCCGCCAACGCCGATCCTGCTAACGCCAAGGCTCCCCGATTGAAGGTCACCTACATCCCCGAACGCGACTGATTTCCTCCTCGATACGAGGAACGCCGCATCTCCCACTGCATCCAACAGGCTCCGGCATTCGTCCGGGGCCTGTTTTTGTTTATGCGCTGGCAAGCAGGATATGATACGATCAAAAGTAATCATACAAGCCACCGTGAGCAAACATCCGGTAAAGTAGCGCTGGCCACTTATGCCAACTCACGTCTCCCGTAAAACGTAAAACGTCATGCTGTGTCGGCAGAAAAGCGTCCCGTAATAAGCCGTGACGCAGTTACGGCAGGGTGACGTTTGACGCTTCACGTTTCACGGTCTGAGCATATCGCCCGTTGGCTGATTTGGTTTTCAAGATTTGGCATGTGATCTGTAGTTACGAGAAAAAAGATTTTATCCCTGTTTCAAGTGCGTCGCACCTTGATTGAAAAACGCCCCATGTCCCCATTCCTACGCAACCTCCTCATCCTCCTGTTATTCGCCATTCTGGCGCTGACGCTGACATGGCCCCTTTTGCCCCACATCGCCACCCACGCGCCCGGCGACGGCATCGACGATCCCGCGCTGGCGTGGAATCTGTGGTGGGCCAGGGTCAGCTTCGTCGATCGGGTAGGAGAAAACGGGTTGGTGCACAATCCTTTCGTCGGGGACAGCATGTTCCATCCCATCGGCATCAACCTGGCGTTTTACACCCTGACCCTGTGGAACGGCGCACTGAGCATCCCCCTGCAAAGCGCGATGAGCCTCACCCTCGCCAGCAACCTCCTGCTGCTCAGCAGTTTCGTTCTTTCGGGCTTTGGCGCATACCTGCTGGCGCTGGCGTTCTTCACCCTCCTGCTGCCCCAAATCCCAAACCCCAAATCCCAAATCCCAAATCCCCGCCTTGCCTCGCTGCTGGCGGGCCTGCTCTACGCCTTCGCCTCATCCAAGCTGTTTTACGCCTCTCTGGGACAATTCAACATCGCCTCGTCGCAATGGTTGCCCTTTCTGGCCCTGTATTTGTTGCGGGGATTGCGCGCGTCCTGGCACCCGCGCGACGGATTTCTGCTGGGCCTCTTCCTTCTCTTTCAGACATGGGCGGAGCTGACCTACGGTGCGTTCGGCGCACTGCTCATCGTCATCGTCACGGTGGGGGCGATGCTGGCGGGGCTGCGCCGTTGGTCGGGCGTGCGAACATACTGGCAACGCATCAGGCCCGCCTTCCTCAACGCGACCATCGCCGCCGCGATGTTTGCGCTGGGACTGTTGCCCTATCTGGCCAACATGCTGCCCGATATGAAGGCCCACGGCGATTTTCTGGTGGAGGGGGGCGGCTTTTCCGACATCTTCTCGGCCGACGTGCTGGGCTTCTTTTTCCCCACCCAACTGCATCCCCTCTTCGGCGATGTCATCCGGGCCCTCAGCGGTAATTCGGCCCTGCGGCCTGATGGCAGCCAGTTTATGGTCAACAAAGGCCAGCAGATTTACCCCGGCTACATCGTACTGCTTCTGGTCGCGGTGGGTTTGTGGCGGTTTCGGCGGCGCTGGGCCGCGTGGGCCGTGGCAGCGCTCACCGCCTTCTTCCTGTGGGCGGCGCTGGGGCCTCAGATTCGATTCAATGGCTACAACACCGGCATCCCCGGCGTCTTCGCCCTGCTGGTCAAAATCCCCTTCTTCCAGGCCAATCGCTACCCCAGCCGTTATAGCGTGATGATTTTTCTGGGGCTGGGGCTGCTGGCCGCGCTGGGAGCCTACGCACTGCTGGCCCGGGTGCGCAAGCCCGCCTGGCGCACTGCGCTGGCCGCGGGCCTGGCCGCGCTCATCCTCTTCGAGCATCTCAGCATCCCCCTGCCCTTGTCCGATTTTCGGCTGCCTCAGGCCTACGCCGCTGTGGTAGCGGACGAGCGGAAGGACGCGCTGCTGGACCTGCCTGTAGGCTGGCGCAACGGCTTCAACGTCTTCGGCAAATCGGATGTCATCATCATGTACGAGCAATGGTGGCAGACCTACCACGGCAAGCCCATCCTGGGCGGCAACACCAGCCGCAACCCCGAGCAGAAATTCCAGTATTTCATGGAGAATCCGGTCATCGGCGTGCTGGCCGCGCTGCAAGATGACCGCCCCGTGCCCGAAGCCGACTTCGCCCGCGCCCAGGCCCTCGCCCCCCATCTGCTGGCATTCCTCAACATCCACACCATCCTCGTGCATCGCGATCATGTTCCCGCCGACTTTGAGGCCCGGCTCACCCGGCTTTTTCCCATGGATTTGCAGGATGAGCAGGATGGCGTCGCCCGCTACGAAGCCCGCTGGCCCGAGCCCGGCCCGTTGGATCTGACTCCCGCCGACGCCGGGCTGCTCACTTATCTGGATGACGGCTGGGGAGTCCCCGGCGAGCTGGGGCAAACGCCCGCGCTTTGGGCCGTGCTGCCCCAATCTCGATTGATGCTGCCAGCCAGCGATCATCCCTCGACATTGAGACTGACCTTGTTCGCTCCCGGCCTCCAGAGCCTGCGCTTCGAGCTGGATGGCCGGGAACTGGCCCGGCGCGACCTGCCCGCGGGCGTCAACGAAATCACCCTTGCCATCCCCCCTGCAACCGACAGCTTCCCCCGCCATCTGAGCATCGATGCGGCGCTCACCCTCGATCCGGACACAATTCCTCGCGTCGATTCCGCGTTCCCATGGAACGACGCCCCCATCGGCGAAACGGGCGCGGTCAGTCCCTTGCACATCGTGGCCCGCAGCGCGGGCAAGGATGTAGGCGATTTCGGGCATATTTACATTGATGGCGTGGATACAAGCCCCAACCAGCGCGGCTACAACCTGGCGGCCATCGAATCCGAAAAGGGGCGGGTGCTGGACGTCGCGAATTTCGACACCCACGATCCTCGGCAGGCGCCTGCGGCCAGCGCGGCCATGGCCGCCTGGATCAACGCCCTGCCCGAGGGCATCATCGTGGCCGGGGCCGTGCGAGACGCGGCTTCACTCAATCTGGGCGATGACGCCATCGCCGCCCTGCGCAGCCTGGGCGTGCAAGATGACATTCGGGGCGAGCTGCGCCGGGATCACGCGTTCGTGGGAGTCAAGGGCGCAGCGCCGGGCTCCGCACCCAGCGTCGTCTCCGATCTCTGGCCCGCCACCGTGGTCATCGGCCAGGGCCTGACCGCGCCCACGCCCGCGTTTGCGCTCCAGCGTCTGCGCTGGGCGCCCAGGTAGCCGCCTTCACCCCTTGACCACGGCGATAGGGCGCAGACGCGCGACCTTGTGGGCGATGCCCGCTTTGTGCACAATCTCCACCACCTGGCTCACATCCTTGTACGCGATGGGCGCCTCCTCGGCCAGGCCGCGCAAGCTGCCCGCGCGGATGGCGATGCCTTGAGCTTCCAGCTTGTCTCGCAGATCGCGGCCGTGAACCTGACGCTTGGCCGCCTTGCGACTCATCTGTCGGCCGGCGCCGTGGCAGCTCGAACCGAAGGTTTGGCGCATCGCGTCTGCCGCGCCCGCCAGCACATAAGACGCGGTGCCCATGCTGCCCGGCACCAGCACCGGCTGTCCCACATCCATGTAGTCGGGCGGGAGCGCGGGGTTGCCCGGGCCGAAGGCCCGCGTCGCACCCTTGCGATGCACGCAAACCCGCACTTTCTCACCATTCACTTCATGGGTTTCGATCTTGGCCATATTGTGGGCGATGTCGTACACCAGGCGCAAATCCCACCCCTCGACCTTACCCGCCAGCGCCTTCATAAACGCCTCCCGGGCCTGATGGGTGAGGAGCTGGCGATTGGCCCAGGCGAAATTGGCGGCAGCGGCCATGGCCGCCAGATAATCCTGTCCTTCAGGCGACTGGATGGGCGCGCATACCAGTTGCCGGTCGGGCAGAACGATGCCGTAGCGTTTGATTGCGCCCTGGAAGCGCTGCACGTAATCGGTGCAGACCTGATGCCCGAGCCCGCGAGAGCCGCAGTGGATCAGCACCGTGATCTGCCCTCCGAACAGACCGTAGGCAGCCGCAGCCTCCACGTCGAAGATCTCATCCACCACATCGATCTCCGCAAAGTGATTGCCCGCACCCAGGGTGCCCACTTGTCCCCGGCCTCGCTCTTTTGCCCGATCACTCACCTTGTCCGCCCGAGCCGCCTCCAACATGCCGCCCTCCTCGGTGTGCAGCAGATCATCGTGATTGGCGTAGCCCTTCTTCAGCGCCCACCGCGAGCCGCTTTCCAGCACCTGGTTCAACTCCTTCTTCGAGAGCTTGAGGAAGCCGCCTACGCCCACGCCGCTGGGCACGTGCTGATACAGCATCGTCGCCAGATCGTCGAGATAGGGCCGCACCGCCCCCTCCTCCATCTCCGAAGCCAGCAAGCGCACGCCGCAGTTCGAGACGACGAAGCCATCGGCCACAAAATTGTGGTCAGGATGAACCATGGTGAAATCATAGACCAGACCCGAATAATCGACTTCCTGAATATCGCTGATGCGATCCCAGATCATACCGCTCTTTCCCAATCCCTTCGTTACAGAATCCAGGAAATCGGTGAAGAGTGGGAAGCTCTGAGCAACGCGCGGGGCGGTCTTCCTGCCGCTGTAGACACTGCGTTCGATGAATCTCTTATTGACATCGGAGTTCTCCAAGGTTGTGACGATTTCCCCTACGCTCACGCCCTCTTCATGTAGTCCGCGGGCCTTCGCAGCGATGGTCTCCCGCAGGGAGATATGTTGCTGTTTCAATCGCAGGTAATGCACCGCGACCGCAGCCAGGAATCGACGACGTCGATTGTATTCGTATCCCACGCGTGACCAAAGACGGATGAGGTTATCCGGATCAGCGGCTATGACCAGACGCAGGCGTATAGATCGACTGCCGTCTCGGTTGCTTTGTTCCTCTCTCGTTTGCAGAGACTGAACCCGAATGTCGAACTCAGAAAGCCATTTTGACAGTTGCTCCAGGAACCGTCGTCCACTTTCCACGAGGCCTTCACGCTTGTTCATGGAAAGCGCCGGTGCAGCAAAATTGTATCCATGACCTGTTATGGTTTGCGGCGAGCTCAGTTCCGCTCCAAAAAGCGCAGCCAGGAAAAGACGTTTTTGCCAGCGAGGCGCTCTATCCAGCCAGTGAGGCGCGTCGTAGTCCTGTTTCGCCTTTCCGCCAACTGGCGCTCCCAGATACGCCAACAATGCCGTCAGCGCTGTACTGGAAACTTTGAACCAGGCGCCAGTCCTGTCAAAAGTGTATTCTTTATACGTTGTTTGAATGGTGTGTGTCCGCTGGCGGGTGTAAATTTGGCTGGGAGCGAAGCCCAACATGCTCACATCCCGCCGGATGAGCTCCAAATCCTCCCGTTTGCCGTAACACCCAACAATGCCTTTCCCGTTGGATTGAAAATGAAGTGAACCGTCACCGAACACAAAACCCAGAAGTTTGATCAGGTAAGGGAGTCTGGGAGAATCATAAGTCAGGGGGAGCAAGTCTCTGGTTTTGAGCGCCTGGATGATTTGTCCAACTGCATTCCCCTTTTTCCCTTTTCCCAACGTGTGTAAAAAAGCCCGGAATGAAGATTCGTCTACGATGACCTCATGGGGCGGCTCCTCGTATGGCACGCCTTCGAAGGGATAAAGGGCAATGGCGTCATCTTTTTGCAGTCTTTCGACTTCGATCATGCCGTTGGGCGTCCAAAATGGGTGATCTGCCGTGGCGAGAATCGCCCGTCCGCTCTCGGTTCGGATGTTCAGTACGGGCGCATGGGGCGCTTTGCCAAACCAAAGAGCAGGCTCGGCTGTGTCCAGATCGGGGTTATCCAGCTTGAAGCAAGCAAGCCTCGAAGCCAGCCCATGTTCCTCCATCTCTTCGATGCGCAGCGTATAGCCGTGCTCGTGGAGGATGGCGGTTGTTTCGGCAAGGCAGTTGATGTCGTACCCAACTCCTCCCGGCGAGACCACGCCATCGCTGACCCGGGTGGCCGCCACGCCACCGATGGGGAAGCCGTAGCCCTGGTGGATATCGGGCATGGCCAGGGCGTAGCCCACGATGCCGGGCAGCGTGGCCGTATTCACCAGTTGGATGAGCGATTTATCGTTGAGCGAGGCTTCCAGGATGGCCTCGTCCGCGTAGATGCGGGCGGGAACGCGCATATCCTCGCGAAAATTCTGGGGGATTTCGTAGAGATAAGGGCCAAGTTTGCGGATGTCCTTTCGGGTGATCATGGTGACCTCCTGTTGCGTCCACCACCCGACGTCACGGGCGGCGAATGGTACGGCCGCGGTTCGGTCACCCTTATTTTAGCACAAAATCCGACGCCCCATTGCCCATTCCCGTTTTTCCTAACAATTTCAAATGAGTGTGTCCGATTTGGATTGTAGCAGATTGTCGTACCAACCGAGTGTTGAACATTGATAAAATAATCCGGTTACAGGCCTGATAACGTTTCGGCAAATGGTGAAACTTCGATGACATTCCTCTGCATCCGTTCGTTTGCCCGAATGGCCCGGCTCCTGTAAGATAGAGATATGAGCGACGTCCTCCTTTCTGACCTGATCCACCAACTAGAAACCCTGTTTTCCAAGCGTCGATACGCGGCGGGATTTGCGCTGGGGCGTCATATTCTGCAATCATATCCTCGTCATCTTCTCACTTACAAAATGATGGGGCTGGCCGCGCTGGAAGCGGGGCTGACAGCGGATAGCGTGGATTTGCTGCAACGGGCGCTAAGCGCAGATCCGGAGGATGGCGAAATGTGGGCCGCCTTGCATGATGCGGCGAGTCTGCTCGACATGCACCCGGACGCCGAGGTTGCGGGAGCCTATGCGCATGATATACTCCGGCCCCATGCAGGCGATTCGCCCATCGCCCGCGGGCATGTGGCGGCCAGCGAAAAGGATTGGGAACGGGCCTATGTCGAATACCGGACGGGGTATCTGGCCCATCCCGAGCGTATGGACGCGGGCCTGGGGATGATGGAGGCGCTGTTCCATCTGAATCAGCCTCGGGCGGCACTGGC
>JALXAF010000239.1 GCA_026992375.1 Anaerolineae bacterium | reverse complement strand
ATCTGGATCCCGCCCTCTTCTACGCGCTCATCCGGCAGGAATCCCTGTTCTGGGCCCCCGCAACCAGCTTTGCTGGCGCCAGGGGATTGGCCCAGATCATGCCCGACACCGGCCAATCGGCAGCCGCGCAATTGCAGATGCAGGACTTCGATCTCTCCGATCTCAATCGCCCCAACATCAGCCTGATGCTGGGCGCGTATCTACTCAGCGATGAGCTGCGTCGCAGCGAAGGTGACGTTTTTCGCTCGCTGGCGGCCTATAACGCCGGGCCCGGCAACGCCGCGTTCTGGTGGGATCTGGCCGAAAACGATCCCGATCTGTTCGTCGAGCTCATCTCCTTCCGCGAAACCCAGCGCTATGTGCGCACCATCACCACCCAGGCCAACCATTACCGCCGTCTCTATCCCGATTTACGATAACCATGCGCCACTTCATCAAACTGGGCGGCAGCCTCATCACCGACAAAAACGCGCCCCTGACGCCCCGCCCGCTGGTCATCCAGCGGCTGGCCCGGGAGATCGCGGCCGCCTATCGTTCTGATCCCGACCGGCGTTGGATCATCTCCCACGGCAGCGGCAGCTACGGGCATGTGGTCGGTCGGCGATACAACACCCGCCAGGGCGTGCGCGACGCCCGGGGCTGGCGCGGCTTTGTCGAGACAGGCTACATCGCCGGACAGCTCAATCGCCTGGTGTTGGCTGCGCTGCTGCGCGCGGGATTGCCCGTCATCAGCCTGCCGCCCTCGGCCCTGGTTCGCTGCCGCGAAGGCCGCATCGTTCACTTTCACGCCGAGCCGGTGAACGCGGCCCTGACGCGCGGGCTCATCCCCCTGCTTTTTGGCGATGTCGCCTTTGACGAGGCCCGGGGTGGGACCATCGTCTCCACCGAAGAAGTTCTGGCCGCCCTGGCCGACTCATTGCCCCCTCATCGCCTCACCCTGGTGGGGGTGGTGGATGGCGTGTGCGATTCAGACCCCATCCGCCATCCTGCGGCCCGCCCCATCCCCCGCCTGCGCCTGGATGAGCTGGATGCGTTGGATGCGGCGCTGGGCGGCTCGCATGGCGTCGATGTCACTGGCGGCATGGCTGGCAAGATCAGTGAAATGGCCCGGCTCATCCGACGGCATCCGGGCCTGCGCGTCCATCTCATTTCGGGCGAAACGCCGGGCCGCCTGCAACGTCATCTGCAAAACCCCGATCTGCCTTTGGGCACAACCCTCTCCATCTGATATGATGGCGTTGTTGTCATGCCCAACAACCTGATGCAAATTCGACGGCATGTCTTTTCCCCACCGAAATCTTTGTCTGAGAGCGTCAAACGTCATGCGTCAAACGTCAGCAATTCCAAATTTAGAATCCGTAAGCGGAAAGGAGGCGATTTCATCCCTCCCGGCCTCCCTTTGGCCCCCACCCCGACCCTCCCCCGATACTCGCTGCGCTCGTGTTCGGGGGAGGGAGACGCCCATCTGCTACACAAATTGGCGAAGCGATGGGCTCCTCCCCCTGCAAGGCGTCAGCCGAAGCGGGGGGAGGCCGGGAGGGGGGCTTGTCTCCGAACCAAATTTGAAATTGCTGGTCAAACGTCAAATCGCTATCGGCAACGGGATTTCCGCCATGACAGCCTGCCCTGAGCGTACAAGCCGCGTTCCATTCTCCAAGAACAGACCATGACCCAAACCGATTTTTCTGATCTCACCTTCGAACAAGCCCTGGCCCAACTGCAAAAGCTGGTGGAAGAGCTGGAGAGCGGCGATGGCAGCCTGGAAGAGAGTCTGGCCCGCTATGAACAGGGCATGAAGCTGGCGGCCTATTGCAACGAATTGCTGGACAAAGCGGAGCTTCGGGTGCAGGAGCTCCTCCCCACTGGCGAGGAAGTTCCCTTCAGCGGGCCTCTCGACAGCCGCTCCTGACGGGCCTGGATTTGGGTGTGTCCAATTTTGGTTGGAGTAGTTATCGATCAGGTCGAGTGATGAGTGTTCACAAATTAAATCGGTCATAGTGGCGTTCGCCACGTCCGCCCGGCGATGAAGTCGCCGGGCTACGGAACAGCGCCGGATAAATCCGGCTAGCCCCGCAGGGGCGCTGTTACTAGCCGGGGGACTTTATCCCCCGGCGCTGGCGATGGGCAAGAAGCGCCCCGCACATGAATGGATTATTTTACCCTTCCAACTTATTTTGGACACACCCCCTGGATTTTGCATCGCCCGCCTTCCAATTCGCCGCAGATGGCGCTTCCTTCGGAAAAATCCGCGAAAAACTGTTGCCCGCCGTTATCAGCGGCGAATTTCACGGGCAAATGATGTGAGAATTCGCTTTGACGAGGTTGAAGCGCCTAACGGCCTCTAATGAATGGGCGAAGGCAGATAATCACGCCCGCTGTCGGCTGGGCCCGCGGGGATGCGCAGCCGTTGCCCCACATAGAGGCGGACGGCATGCGTCAGATAGTTGTACGTCAGCAGTCGTCGCTCCGAGACGCGGCACCGTCGGGCGATGCCGCCCAGCGTGTCGCCCGCCCTGACGATGTAAACAGGGCCGCAGCGGGCGTTTGCAGCGCGTCCGGGCCTTACGCTTCTGATGGGGATTTTCAGGCGTTGTCCGGGATGAATGCGGGATGAATGCAACTTGTTGGCCCGGCGAATCGCCCGCACCGAGACATCGAATCTTCGGGCGATCTTTCGCAATGTGTCGCCCGGTTTGACCTTGTAGATCACATAAGCGCGCCCCGGTCCCTTCGGCTTCGCTCCGATGGCCCGGGAGGGGATGACGAGCGACATCAAAGCAAACAATAAACCCGCGAACAGAATCCAGCGTAAGCGAGACACGTCGTTTGGGAGAAGGACGGGCGTCGCATTCACTGGATCGAGGGAAATTCAACGAATGCGACGTCTGACGGAAAGAGGAAACCTGCCAACCGAAAAAAGATAATGACCAAATCATCTTATCACACCTCCGACATCCATCCAAAAAGACGCCCGATACAAACACGCTTCCGGGCGTCTTTTGCATCAGCATTAAATTCATTAGGTGCGTCCTGTTTCGGTTGGAAGGCTGGGCGCAAGTCGCCTTTTGGCCCGCAGGACTCAATAACACGACTCGAGTCCACGCTTTGGGCCGGCGGCGGGCGTTGCCGGATGAATTCAGCCGCTTGAGAACCGCCCCTCCTCTGCTTCCTACCCCGCTCCAAGACGGACGGGGAAAGAGATATAGGTTGATGGCACAGGTCCGTCCTTGGGCCAGCGCCCGCCAATTCGGTCTTCATCTCGTTTGGGGCGCGCCCTTCGGATGTATGCAGGCGGCAAACCTTGACGATCCTCCGCGCTTGCGCTATACTATGCCCATCCCCTCGGGGAGTAGCGCAGTTCGGTAGCGCGCTTGGTTTGGGTCCAAGAAGTCGTCGGTTCAAATCCGGCCTCCCCGACACAACTTGCGGGCATGGTGTAGCGGTAACACTAGAGCCTTCCAAGCTCTCGTCACGGGTTCGAATCCCGTTGCCCGCTCTTTTTTCTTTTTCTGCCGTCAGCTACACCGAACTGGGGGCCCTAGCTCAAGTGGTTAGAGCAGCGGTCTCATAAACCGCCGGTTTCCGGTTCGAGCCCGGGGGGCCCCACCAACCATCCAACGCCGTTCCTGTTGCAGGGCGGCGTTTTTTGTTGTGACCATACAGCTCTCATATCAAACCCTGAAGGCGGGAACTACCAACAGGCGACACGCCAAGACCGTCAAACGTCGCTCACAGTCTTTCTTTGCCCCTTTTTCCTTTGCGGCTCTGCGTTCCTTCGGCTGCGCTCAGGACATGCTTTGCGTGAGACATTTCCTTGCCTGTGGGCCAGGATTCCATTGATAAAGCGCTATTGCCGTGCAAAGATCAACTCCGCCTCGCCTTGCTCCGGCAATCGCTCTTCCTCGCCCGCGGCGTTGCGCAGACTCACCGCCAGCGTTCCTACGCTTTCCTTGCCCAGGTCCACGCCAAGCTGCGCCAGGGGGATAGCGAATTCGACGATGCGCTTGGCCTGGGCCGAAGTCACCGGGCCCAGATTCACCAGCGAGCCATTTTCCTGCCGAAAGAGAAACGCGGTGCGCTGTCCCTGTCCCAACTGCACCTGAAAACGCCCGCCATCGGTCAGCAGATGCAGCGTGAGGGCAAAGCGGGCCGCGGGCGCGGCCAGTTCGATACGCAGATAAAGATCGTCCCTGTCGTTGCCATAACGCACGGCCTGCACCACGCCCCCCGCCTGCTGCATGGTTCCCACCGAGGCCTGCGGACGGATGACCGCGGCGTCGCTCCAATGGATGCCCGGATCGGGCGCAGCCGCCAGCCTGGGGGTGATGAAACGCCGGGGCGCGGGCGGCTGTTCGGCCATGCCGCGGACGGGCCGGGCCAGAACCGCGGGGGGAATGATACCCATCGCCCGATACGCGGCCGCAAGATAATCCCGGAACAGCTCATCGAAGAGCGCATCCTGATCGCTGCTGTTGCGATGTGAATACCACCAGAACCAGTCGGAGCCTTCAGCCGCGAAGAGATACTCCTGAACCCTGCGTAGATCGGCCTCCGCGGGGGAAGTTTCCTCCCGCCACAGCGCATACGTCTCGCGCAGGTCGCGCAACAGCGACCAGGCCGCGAGATGCTCGGGATCGCCGATCCAGGTGGTGAAATCGCCCATGATCCAGCTTCCCGAAGCCAGCGTCTCGATCTCATCCTGCGGGGGATGTGCGGCCAGATGGGCCTCGGGCGTCACCGGCGTCAGATCAGGATGCTCGGCCAGGCGACGATAGAGCTCGTTCAGAAAAACGTCGCCGTTGTGCTCGTAATACTCCCACGCGTTCTCGCCATCGAGAATGACGGTGATCAGCCCATCCTCCCGCTGACCAAAGGCCCGGGCGATGCGCTCCAGCCGCACGATCATATCCTCGGCCGCCTGTGCACCCGGCAGGCGCTGATACACGAACCCAATGCGGTCCGAAAGATCATGATCCCGAAAAACAATGGCCAGATCGCCCTTTCCGGTGCGCAGTCGCCAGGGATGATAGAGCAAATCGCCCCGCTTCACCAGCCCGCTCTCATCCCGCTCGAAATACACGCCCAGGCTCTCGCCCAAAATGGCCTCGTCGGTGGCCAGCCAGCGCAGGCCCGCATCCGCGACCAGAGGCAGAATTTCGGGCGAGACCGCGCCCTCGCTGGGCCACAATCCCGCGGGCCGCCCGCCCATGAGCCGCTCGTGCTTGGTCACCCCCCAGCGAAGCTGCGCCCCCGCGTCCTCCGGCGCTCGGAAGGGCGGTTCGGGGATGGGAAGCCCGGGGCTGGGGCGACGCGCGATACGACTATCCACCAGAAGCGGCAGGATGGGATGATAGAAAGGAACGGTGATGAGCTCAAGCTGACCAGCTTCTGAAAGCTGACGATAGGTGGGCAGCACCTTTCCCACAATATCCAGGTGGATTTGGATGAGCTTCTGAGCCTCGTCGATGGTGAAATCCAGCCCCTTTTGCACCAACCCGGCCAAAAAAGGATCGCTTTCCAGCAGATTCGGGTCGGTCCAGGCCAAATTGAACCAAACCAACAGGTCGCGATAGGTCTGGGTGGAGAAATAGTCGGGATTCAGCAGCGCCAGATGTCGCCGATTGAGGATGGCCTCGTAGGGGGGATAGCGGCGGATGATGTTATCCCAACTGATGCTGAAGCACATGTTCAGCATGTATTGCTTGTCGTCCGGGCTAAAATACGCTCGCCCCGCCAGTTGCATCAGCCTATCCGTCAAGGCGCCCTTGGCGTAATCCTCCAACTGCTCGGCCAGCGAGGGCGTCAGGGTGAAGGTGACGCGCACCTGGGGATGTCGGGCCAGCACCTGGGCCATGTGCAGATAATCCTTGACCGCGTGCAAGCGCACCCAGGGCAGGATGGCGACATCGCTGCCCGGCTGACGGTAAAGAGGCTGGTGCATGTGCCAGATGATGGCGACGTTCATAAGCTGGAGAAAAGCAACTGCTCAGGTGCAGCAATTTCAGATTTGGCCCGGAAACAGGCCCCCTCCCGGCCTCCCCCCGCTTCGGCTGCGCCTTGCAGGGGGGAGGAGCCCACTGCTTTGCCAATTTGTGTAGCAGATGGTCATCTCCCTCCCCCGAACACGAGCGCAGCGAGTATCGGGGGAGGGTCGGGGT
>JALXAF010000238.1 GCA_026992375.1 Anaerolineae bacterium | reverse complement strand
CCCCTGAGCAAGACCAGAGTGTTGTAATCGCCACAGGTGCGCCGCCCCGTTGATGCAAAGGCGGCGCACCTCCTTTTTCCTTACTTTTGCGTCATCAGAGGCAGCCACAACGCCATGGCCGAATAGCGTTGCAGTCCGCCCGTTTCCGTTGCGGCCAACAGCATGTTGTTTGCAACCGCAATACGATTGGCCCATCCCAACTGTTTGAGCCCGACATCCAGGGGAACGATCTCGCGAGTCGTGGGCGAAATCTGATAGCGGCTCACCGCTCCCGAGACTGAAAGCGTATCCAATCGCCCGTTTTTCATCAGCAATTGCGCTAGCGGCTCGGTGGCGGCCTGGGCGAAGAGATAAACGGGGTGAAGCGGGTCCGAGACATCGAAAACCTCGAAGCCTCTGCCCGATTCCCACACCGCCAGATACCGACCATCACTGGCGACCAGCCGGGGCGAAGCGGGCGTGTCGATGATTTGGGACAGCTCAGGATGCGCAGGGTCGCGCCAGTCGATGATTTGCAGATGATGGGCGTCGGTCGCCAGAACGAGGGCGCCATCGATGACCTGATAATCCTGGATGTTTTCCGTCGTCCAATAGCGCCCGATCTCCGTGGGGCGGGCGGGATCGTCCAGGGCCAGCAAATGCAGACTGGCGTCGCCGGTCTGCACATAGAGATAAGGCTGCTGCGCCGATGCAACGATACTGCGCACCGGTTCGGAAAATGTCAGCGAGCTGGCGATGGTCAGAGCCGGGCCCGTCGTCTCCACCGCCAGCAGCTCATTCCCGGCGCCCGCGTACGCCATATCTCCCCTGCCGCTGAGGGCGTTCAGTGATGCGGGCAGAGCAAGGCGCAGGGGCGACAACGTCTCATCCCTCAGATCAAAACGATACAGGGCCATATCGCCCCCGGCCATGACCACATCGACCGTTTGCAGCCACAAGTTTGTTAGCCGCAGCACCTTGAAGGGAATCTCTCCGATTGGTTCCATCCGCCCGGCGTCGATGACCGTCACGCCCTCATCGGGCATACTCACATAAGCCGCGTCGCCCGCCACGCTGACCTGCCAGGTTCTGCCGGGCAGCAAGGTGGTGCGCATCTGCTCCGCGTTCACATCGCCCAAATCTGTCCTGTGCAGTGCGCCCAGCCAGTCCGCAACATAAGCCTGATCGCCCTGGACGGCAACATCCAGAGCATAGCCCGGCAACTTGAACCGCTGGTTCAGGCTCCCCCACAGATTGTAGACGCCCAGCCCCCGAAAACCCTGGGCCGCATAGAAAGCGTCATTGTCGGCATCGACGCCCTCTGTGAGTTTTGGCGTGTAGTATATTTGGCGCATCTCATCGGGCGGTGTGAACTGGGCTATGGTGAAAGCATTGTGATGGCCCGAGGCCAGCAGATCATGCGTCGCCGCCACATCCCAAGAGCGTTGTGGCGTTTGCGTCAGCAGTTGCAATCGAGCGGTATCGCTGATGTCATAGACGGCGAGGCCTTTCTCATCAGCGGCGTAAAGCTGCTGGCCCGCGGCGTCCACATTCCAGACGAATCCATACGCGGGGCCCGACGCGCCCGGTCGGGGATGGGCGGGATCGCTCACATCCACCACCTGCACGCCCTTTTCTCCCAGGGCCAGATAAGCAACGTCCCCTTGAACATCGATGTCGAAGATGTCTCCGATGACGTCCGTGGTTTCGCCCACCAGCCGGGGGTGAGAGGGATCAGTCGTATCGTAGACCAGAAGGCGGTGCGGTCTGCCCACCAGAAGCCTGTCATCCCGGGCGGCCACCGCGTAGGTGCGCCCGCCGCCTATTGCGGCATCCAGCACCATGCTACTGTCCTCAGCCGGAAACCGCCACCACATTAATCCGCTGTTCGACGTCGCATAAATGAGCGGTTCAAAGACAAGTATCGGGCTGCCATAGGAGGTCGTCAGTTTCAAAAATTGTGGCTGTTCAGGATTCGAAATATCCGCCCAGGAAAGCTGAGAGCCGTTGGTGTAAAGCAATCGGTTGCCAGCGATGGCTCCCTGCACAAAATATCTGGATGAAGCAGGCTGAGGAAAGGGCTGGTACTCGGCGAGATGAACGGGCGCTTGCTCCGCACTGATGTGCAAAGCCGTCACGATACGATTTCTCGCCCATTCGGTTGTTTCTTGCATGGCCGCGTAGGCCACAGGCCCGTTGAACAACAGATTTGACGCCCAGAGATTTTCGGGGTGATGGTACGAGCCAATCAGGCGGGGATGCGCCGGGTCTGCAATGTTGTATTGATAAAGCCGCCATTGTTGCTGCGCATCCTGGCCTCGCAAAAACAGCAGATCGCCCTGGCGGGCCACCACCCCCAGCGAATTGCCAGCCACCGGCCCATCATAGAGAAACGCGTTCTGGAAACGGGTGACATCCAAAATCCGCAAGCGCATTTGATCCTGACTGACGCCGATGAGCAGGTTGCCTCGGGCGTCGATGCCCGCCTCGGCGTTGAACTGTCCCCAGAGCCGCCGCAGCAATTGAGGATGCAGCGCGTCCGGGCGATGATAAACGCTGATGATGGGATCATGTTGTCCCTGTTGGTCGGAATAGCCGGATGACGAGACATAGAAATAGTCACCGTCCACAACGATGTCAGTCGGAACAGATGGCGGCAGATCGGCCCACCACAGAGGCCGGGGATGCAGCGGCTCGCTGACATCGATCAATGCCGTCATTCGCGATTCCGCTGTGAAGATCAGGCTCGGCCCGCCGCGGGCCAGCAGCGTCGGCGAGGATGGAAACTGGATATCCCACAACGTTTCCACCGCATCCAGCGACCGCAGGTCCTGAACGGTCCAGCCCTTGCCCCTGCCGCGATACAGGATATGCTCGGGCGAAAGTTGGATGGAGTCATAGCTGGGGATGGCGTCGAGCATGATTTTTTTCAGCAGGTGTATGTCAGCGGGGGCGGAGATATCGAAGACAGACAACTCGGTTTTGCTCCGCTCGCTTCTGAATTGATAAAGGCGATTCCCCACAGCCACAGTTTTGAGGGAAGAAGCCCATCCCGAAGTGCTGACGATCTTGACTTCCTGCGGATGGGCGCGATCACTGACATCGATGACATGCAAACTGCCATATCGGCTGTGCAAATAAGCCCAATCGCCCTGCACCGCCAGGCCGCCATTGTCTGTGATATCGTAGTCCAGCGTTCCAATTTGTCGGGGATGTTCGGCGTCTGAAACGTCGATAATGAAAAAACCGTTATCGCTGGTCACATACAGGTAGCCCCTCTGCACCACGGCATCTTTGACGTAATAACCTCCCCAGAGCCGATCTTTCTTGCTGAGCAATTGCGGCGCCACGGGATCTGTCCAATCCCAAATTTCGAGATGGCCCGAGCGATTCAGAAAATAGAAAATCGTCCCGGCGTTACAAATGACCTCGCCGCCAAGGGGTTCCTGCACAGTGACAACGCGAGGCGGATCTGATTTGACATCGATCACATCCTGTTGATTAAAACCGCTGCCGTTGCTCCGCCACAAATAAAGATAATCTCCCGCCAGAAAAATGTGGGCTTTGAACGCTTCGCCGCCGTCAGGGCTGAGAATCAGCTCGTTCAGGCGCTGGGGGTGGGCGGAATCTGTCACATCGTAAACCTGAATCCTGCCTTTCTGGTAGAGATACAGACGGTCTTCCTGCAACCGGGCGCTGGTGACGCCCCCGCCAAAAGCGTAAGCCATCTCTTCCAGCGGCGCCGGAGCTGTTGGCTTCTGCGTAGCAGAAACGCCTTCGAGGCCGCCCCGCTCCTGCAATAGCGCCCGATGCGGCGGGATGAAGGTGGGCGTCGGTGCAGGCGTCGCCGCCTGAGCCGCAGGCCCGCGCCACAAGACCATCAGCAGCATGACGAGAGTCGTCAAAGCGCCCATGATGAGAATGCCCCGCAGGCTTCTTTGAGATAAAGCGCGATTTTGTCTGTTCATCACTTTTTTCCAGGAGGGTGTTGGGTTTTCGTTGTTTTTCAGGATGCCTCACCTGATGCTATAATCACTGCATATCCGATTGCATCCTAGCATGAATTTTGTTCCTCTGCAAACCAATTTCCGAGGTGATCGATGTTGCGATATGCCGGGATTTTCATCTTATGCCTGTTCACATTGACTCTGTTTTCGACAAATGCCGCTGCCGCGCCTTTGCCGCCGCTGAGCAAGCCCGCGCCGCTGCCCCCGCTGCCAGAAGGGGCGCTTTTGCAGCCATCGGAGGGGAACGGCGACACCGAGACCATCCAATTGTCCCCGGTCGATGACACATTCATCGCCAACGGGCCCAGAGAGATTCAGGAGCATGTCTATGGAATGGATGAATCGTTGCTGGTGGGGCAATATAACGACCTGGTAACGGAGTTGCGCACCCTGGTGGGATATCAGTGGACGCCGCCCGATAATATCCTGAACATCGAGGAGGCGTCGCTTTTCTTCGGCGTGGGCGGCGGCGCGGATAAGGAGATGCCTGTCTCCATTTACTATACGGGCCAAGAGCCTATCAACGAAGAAATCGCCAATTGGAGCAACCGCGCCTGGTGGGGTTCGGGCGCTCCGGCCAAAGGCAAGTTGGGTGAGGCGGGTTATTGGTATGAATTTGACGTCACAGAGATCATGAACCGGCATGTCACCTGGCCTTACATCGGCTTTTCCATCCGCAGCGATGAGCTTGTCAATGCGTTTTACAAAATCTCTCACAGCAAGGAGAGTGATCCCAAACTGGCGCCGCAACTGGTGTTCCGCTATCGTTATGATGATCAACCGCCGGAAGTCTGGTTTGATCCCATGCCCGAATGGGCGACCACCGAGGAGTCGTTCACCGTGCATGGCCGCGAGCGCCCGGATGAAACCACAAGCTTCCATTTCGAGGTGCAATATCGCCTGGATGGCGGCGACTGGCAGCCTTACCACATCTCTGGCAATTCTGCTCCCTACCCCCAGCATCCCGGCAAGACCATCGAGCTTCGACTGAGGGGCGTCGATCGCTTTGGCAACACCTCCGATTGGGTGCTCTCGACGCCGGTCAAGCTCTACACCTATGATCTGCATGGCCGCATTCAGGATCATCGTCAGCGGCTGCTTCCGCCCGTGGACCCGCACATCCTGCCCGAGCCCTGGTGGACAAAGTTGTCACCCGAAAAAAACGAATTCATCGCCCGTCTGGGCCCGCGCGAAAATCTCAGGGCGACGGTGCGGGAGCCGGGGTACGGCGTGTGGGAGGAACTGCCTCTTTTCCGCTATCACACGCCCATCACCATCACCGTGCCCCCGCCCGACAACATGATGAGCGCAACGATCATGGAAGACCCGCGACAATGGTTGACCGAAAACAAGGAAGACAAGATTCTCCGCAGCGATCAGGGCTATAACGGCAGCATCGAATTTCAGACATTAAAGGGAAAGCGGACGCCCGCTCTCTTTTGCCATCGTCAATTTTTTACGCCCATTGATCTGAACCAACCCACCGTGGGTTTCCATTACTGGTATTCCGGTTATCCGGCCAATCGCCCCCTCGAACTGTATTGGCAGGATGAAGCGGGGCTCATGCACCCTTTGCGAAAGACATTTCTCGACGGCGAGCCAGGCGGATGGGGCAATTTCAACTGGCATTATGTCTGGGCTGATCTGATGCCGTTCCGGGAGCAAAAAGGGCGGCTGTGCATCAGTTTCGAGTCCGCGGACGGCTGGCATCTTTACCGGGTTTATCTGGATCGCTTCATTTTGGGCTCCACCCCCAGCGATCTTTCCCTGACGCTTTCCTCACCGGCCGGCCCGCCCGCACCGGGCGCGACCATCCCGCTAACGCTGACTGTGCAGAACCGCAGCCCCTACACCGCCACCGCCCGGCTGCGTCTCAGCATCGACGCGGGCGATGAAGACATCATTACACTGCCTGTGCTGGCTCCCAACGCCACATTCAGCCACGCTTTCAGCATCACCATGCCGCAGGAGGGCGTGAAGGTGGTGAGAGCCGTGGCGGGCAAGCCCGAGATCGATTTCACGCCCGCGGACAATGTGGCGGGCCGGGCCTTTATCCTCGATCCCCGCTGGCTTTATCTGCCCCTGACCCTCCATTGACTCGCCTCATGGCGGCGATGATCTCTTCGCCGTAAGCGCTCATCTTCCACGCCCCCAGCAGCCCTGCGGCCGCCA
>JALXAF010000237.1 GCA_026992375.1 Anaerolineae bacterium | reverse complement strand
GGCCGCCCGGTGACCGCGTTCACCCGCACGCCCGACACTATCTCGGGCTCGGGACGCTGCCGGGGAACCAGCGGCCGCGATCGCACAGGCACATCCTCGTATTCATCCAGCTCGACCGTGGCCATGGAATTGTTCAGCTCCTTGTCCACCAGCAGGAAGACGGGCGCGCGAAAGCGCTCGGCCAGATCAAATGCCCGCTGGGTGAGGGTGTAGCATTCGGCCACCGAGGAGGGAATGAGCGCAATGATGGGATAGCCGCCGCTGGTTCCCCAGCGCACGAACTGGATGTCGCCCTGGGCGGTGGTGGTGGCCCCGCCGGTCGCGGGCCCCATGCGCATCACATCCACGATGACCAGCGGCGCTTCGCCCATGATGGCCAGACCGATATTTTCGGAATAAAGGGAGATGCCCGGGCCAGAGGTGGCGGTCATGGGCCGAGCGCCGGCGACGCTGGCGCCGATGCACATGCTGATAGCGCCGATCTCGTCCTCCGCCTCGATGCCCACGCCCCCAACCTTGGGCAGTTCATTCACCATGTGAAGCAGAATGGGCGTCGCGGGCGTAATGGGATAGCCTGCGAAAAAGTCACACCCCGCGGCCAGTGCGCCGCGGGCGATGGCGGTTGCGCCATCGATGTATTCCTTTGCCATAGGTGTTTTGCTCCATTGCAAATTTTGCTCGACAGATCGCGGCTGGCAACCGGTCGAAAATTTTGAAATTTGGCCGTCCGAAATGATAATCACAACGGACGTCTGTTCCGATCATACTCCAAACTCCCATTTCTTGCTAAATCCCAGTCGGACAGCAAACCATTTAGCGCAAAAAGACAATCCCATGACATCACCACACACACAACAAGCCACGCTGGGCGGCGGCTGCTTCTGGTGTCTGGAGGCGGCCTTCGAGCAGGTGCGGGGCGTGGAGAAAGTCGTCTCGGGCTACGCGGGCGGCCACATCCCCTACCCCACCTACGAACAGGTTTGCACCGGACGCACAGGCCACGCCGAGGTTGTGCAAATCACCTTCAACCCAAAAGAGATCGGCTATCGCGATCTGCTGGACATCTTCTTCGCCATTCACGATCCCACCACGCCCCATCGCCAGGGCGCGGACATCGGGCCGCAATATCGCTCCATCATCCTGTATCACGGCGAAGATCAGAAGCGCATCGCAGAGGAGACCATCCGCGAGCTGAACGTCGCTGGCGTCTGGTCCGATCCCGTCGTCACCCCGGTCGCTCCTCTCGCCGCATTTTATCCGGCCGAGGATTACCATCAGCACTACTTCCAGCGCAACCCCCACGTCCCCTACTGTCAGATCGTGGTCGCGCCCAAAGTGCGCACGGTGCGACAGAAGTTCGCCTATCGCCTGAAAGGAGCGTGATCAGCGGCGGCTTAAGCGGGCCAGGATGCTGGCGATTTTTAGGAAATTCGCGCGAGTATTGCTACAATAAGCCCATTATCCCGCGAACATTGCATCAGCCATAGATTTTCAAAAAGGGAATTCGGTTATGGCGGCATCGAAATCGCACCAGCAGTAACTACTAAGGTGTAGCCACCACATTTTGCCACGAAGACACGAAGAAAGGCGAAGGCACGAAGTATTTTTCTTTATTTCCCTTCGTGGCTTCGAAAAACTTCGGGCCTTCGTGGCTTTTGGCGACATAAAGCCACGCACGTTAGCAGTTGCCAGTAGCAGCAAAACATGAACACGGCAGCCTGCATCCCGTCATCATCGTGCAGT
>JALXAF010000236.1 GCA_026992375.1 Anaerolineae bacterium | reverse complement strand
CCCCCACCCCTGTCCCTTCGCCCGAGACGGCGCAACCGGCGCTATCGACGCCCACGCCCGCTGAGCCGTCCGTTACCCCGACCCCAAGCGCAGAGCCCAGCCCAACCAGCAGCCAACGCATCGATTCCGTCGGCCCCGAGCCCATTCCAACCATCTCCCCGTTGCCGCAAGGGCGGGGACGTTCGCCCGTCCGCATTCTCATTCCCGCGGTGGGTCTGAACGCCCCCGTGCAGCCGATGCGCTGGCGGGTGGCGGGAGATCACACCGAGTGGATGGTTCCCAACGACGCCGCTGGCTGGCACATCGACAGCGCCTTTCCAGGAGAAAAGGGCAATGTGGTCATCTCGGGCCACCACAACATCGGAGGCAGCGTCTTCGCCGGGGTCAGCCGCATTGGAGAACCTGACTCTCGGCTGGGCCTGGGCGATGAAATTATTCTGGAAGATGTCCAGGGGCGGCGATTCGTCTATCGCATCACAGGCTGGCGGCGCATCCTCGAGGCCCATGCTTCGGTGGCTTTGCGCCAGGAAAACGCCAGCTATTTGCTCCCCACCGACTTTCCTCAACTCACTCTCATCACATGCTGGCCTGCCGACAACAACACCCATCGCGTCATTGTCCAGGCCGCACTGACCGAAATCCGCACACCGTGAAAAACTCCTGGCTATTCATTCCCTTGTCCTTACTCCTGCTGCTCCTCCTGGCTGGATGCAGCAATCAGGGCGCGACCGTCACCTGGGAAACCGCATCCGAAGTGAATACAGCGGGATTCAACCTCTACCGATCCGACAATCCGGACGGCCCATGGAAAAAGATCAACGATCAACTCATTCCTCCTTCCGACGATCCGGTTGGTGGCGGAAAATACAAATTCGTAGACAAAAGCGCCGAGCCAGGCAAGACCTATTATTACCAGTTGGAAGAAGTTGAACTTTCGGGCAACGCGACGCGCTTCGATCCCATCAAGCTGGAAACCGGCGGCGCCTGGCCCGGCTGGCCCTGGTGGATTGCCGGAGCCGTGGCGGCCATCGGTGCGGGATGGCTGTTGGGCAGTCTTTTCGGCAAAAAGAAAACGCATGAAACTGGAAGATAAGACCATCCTCATCACCGGCGCATCCCAGGGGATCGGCGCAGCCGCGGCCCGGGCCTTTGCCGAATATCCGGTCAAGCTGGCGTTGCTGGCCCGATCCGAACAGCGCATCAATGCCCTGGCCGACGAACTGAGCCAGAAGCCGGACGTCGAGGCCCTGGCTCTCCCCGCGGATGTCGCCAAGCCTGACGACATTCGGCGGGCGGTGGCGCAAGCTCGCAAGGCGTTTGGCCCGATCGATATCCTGGTCAACAACGCGGGCGTGGGCATGAGCAGCCCCGTGGGAGAAACCGATTACGAAAAGGGCCATCAGCTCTTCGAGATCAACTACTGGGGCGCTATCCGCATGACCGAGGCGGTGCTGCCCGAGATGCGCCAGCGTCGGGACGGGCTCATTATCAACATCTCCTCTATCGTGGGACGCCGCGCCATGCCCGGCATCAGCGTTTATTGCGCGTCCAAATTTGCGCTCAACGCCTTCTCCGAAAGCATCCGGGTGGAGCTAAAAAAGGACAATGTGCGGGTGGTCAGCTTTTATCCGGGCGTGACCACCACCAATTTCGGCGACAACCTGCTCACCGGCCCGAACACCATCGAGGGCAAGGGCCGGGCCAAGGTGACTTCGGCCGAGGATGTGGGCCGGGCCATTGTGCGGGCCG
>JALXAF010000235.1 GCA_026992375.1 Anaerolineae bacterium | reverse complement strand
ATGCCGCAAAAAAAGCTGATCTACGCAGATAAAACAGATAAAATCAGGATAATCTGCGAGAATCTGTGGGCATCAGATGTGTCTGCGTTCTATTTTCATTCCTTATCGGCGTGCTGCCGCTCATGGCGACTGTTCCGTAAATAGAATGCAGATGCCGCCGAAAGAGCTGCTCTACGCAGATAAAAGCAGATGAAATCAAAACAATCTGCGGAAATCTGTGTGTATCAGAGGTTTTTGCGTCTCATTTTCGTTCGTATCGGCGTGCAGCCGCCCATGGCGACTGTTTACTGTTCACTGCCACCTGCTTTCATGGAGACGGCGCTACGATTATCTCAAGCATAACACATTTCAGATTTCCCCGCCTGACAAATTGCACATCCCACCTGATTTTCTTCTGACTGGTTTGTCAGGGAATGACGAGTTGCTGTCCCGGTCGGATGCTGGTGGGATCGGTGATGTTGTTCGCTTTGGCCAGTTCTGCCAGCGAGACGTTGAATTTCTGGGCGATGTCGTAGAATATGTCGCCTGGCTTGATGACATAAATCCTCGCCCCGGGCGGGAGGGGCGTAGGCGGCGGCGCTGGCGTGGCCGTGGGCATGGCCGTGGGTGTTGGCGGGGTGTGAGCCGGGCTGGATTCTACGGGCGTGGGCGTAGGGATGACGGGCGTGGGCGGCAGGGTGACGTGGGGCGTGTATCGGGGGAGCAGCGGCCCGGTGAAGGTGGCCGTGGGGACGGGCGTCGGCGTGGGGGGCGTGACCGACGGCAGCGCGATGGCGCTTTCTTGGGGCCAAGGCGTGCGGGCGCGCGTGCACGCGCTCAGGTCCGGCAAGACCAGAATCAGGGCAAAGAAGAACATCATCGTGCGACGAAGGGCCATAACGCAATCTTATTATGTGGCGGCGGTTTGCGCAAGCCTGGTTGTGAGGGATGCCAGGGCGGGCCCAGCGCGGAGGCGTTACAATCGGGCGAGGATGAGGGCCTGCTGTGTTCGCCAGGGGACGGTTTGGCCCCGCAGTTGGCCGCGGAAAAGGGCTTCGACCTGGGCCAGTTCGTCAGGCGTGAGGTGGGCGGCCAGGCGCTGGCGGTAGGTGGGGCGGCCGCGGCCTTTCTCAGCAAACCAGCGGTCGAGGAGCGCGGGGGTGATGCGCACCTGGCTCTCCCGCACAGCTTCCTCCACCTCCACTGCGAAGCCCGCGTCCCGGAACAGCCGGGCCAGGGCCTCCGCGTCCCAGTTGACCAGGGGGTCGTTGGGGTCCGCGTAGATGGCTTCTTCCGCGTCGATGAGCTTCCGGGCCAGGGCATGGTCCAGTCGCGTCAGGTCGAGGAGGGCGTAGAGGCGCTGGGCGTGGCGGGGGATGGTTTCGGCCAGGAGGATGAGGCCGTCGGCGCGGAGGAGGTCGGCCAGGAGGGGGATGAGCGCGGGTTTGTCGGGCCGGGGGCCCAGCGCGTTGCGGCCCAGGATGCGGTCGAAGCGCAGGCCCGGTTCGGTCTGGGCGATGAGGTCGGGGAGCTGGGCCAGGTCGCCGTGGAGGATGATGGGGCGACGGGGTTCGGGCAAGGCCGCGGCCATCTGCTCCAGGGCCCGGGCGTCTTCCTCGGTCCAGGCCAGGGCGTAGACCCCGCCTTCGGGCGTGCGGCGCACTGCTTCCCAGGTGAGCAGGCCCGATCCTGCGTTCAGGTCCAGCGCCACATGATGTCGCTGCAACCCTGCCCGGGCCATGATCTCATCTCGCAGTTCGCCCAGTTGTTGTC
>JALXAF010000234.1 GCA_026992375.1 Anaerolineae bacterium | reverse complement strand
CAGTGCGAGAGGGTTTCATAGTGCCTTACCAAGGGAATCCTGCCCACCGGGCAAGAAAATGTCTCACGCAAAGACGCAGAGCCGCAAAGGAAAAAAGAGGCAAAGAAAAGCTTAGCGCCTTGGCGACTTTGCGTGAGATCAGCTTTTTGGTTCCGGTTTGTCCAGGTTGGGTAAGAGAGGGCGTTATCGAAAAGATGGGGGAGATTGCGTTATGTCGACGCGGCGGGCTTCAATACTGCATAACGGAAGCTGTCCCAGGCCGCGTCTGCGTTGTCATCGGGCCGAACGTCCACCAATTCGCCGCGGTTTTCTGCGATGAGGCGAATGACGTCGGCTTTGGTGATGCCGTACATGTTCATCACGGGCTGATCGCCGTAACGGATTTTCTGATACCAGCGCCAGAAAGAGGTGGGCTTGAGCGGCTGCAACAGCCGTTGCGTCATGTTGCGAGGGCGGGATGGAATCTGGAAGATGGCCAGGCCGCCGGGCTTCAGCACCCGCAGGAATTCCCGGATGTAGCCGCGGGAAAATCGGGGCGGCATGTGCTGCAAGGTGATGTTGGAATAGATGAAATCGAAGACGCCGTCATCGAAGAGGGAGAGATCGTCCCGAGGGTTGAGATGGTACTGGCAGCGCTGGTCATACTGATTGAACTTGCGGGCGATGTCGATCATGGTTTCGCTGATATCCACGCCATGAACCCGGGCGAAATGTGGAGCCAGGGCCTGGGTCAAGCGCCCGACGCCGCAGCCGAAATCGAGCGCGGCGTCCCGGGCGATGCTTACGCCCAGGCTATCCACATAGGCCAGAACAGCTTCGATCTCCTCGCGGCCAGTGGCGAAGAAGGCGTCCGGGTCCCAGCGGCCATCTTCCATGCCGGGCCAGGCCAGCACCGCCCAAAAGGGATCGGTCTCGCCAAAGCGATTCCAGTTTGTCTGAACGTCTCGCAAATCCATGGCGTTTTCTGCGCTTGCAACAGGGCTATGGTGAAGCCGCTGGCTGCCAGTCGGGATGATGTGGCAAAGGGGTGACCAGCGCTGGCGTCATGCCTAACGGCGACACAGCATTATATACCACCTGACAAATTTGGGATAACTGTCGGCGTGGTTCTCTAGGCGTTTTTAGGTGTTGCGTCAGTCTGATGACCACAGGAGGAGGAATCTCCTCGCTTGCATGTTGTATCGAGTCAGATGGCGATTTTCTGATCAATCGCCTCCCGGGCCAGGGCGATGAAGTCATCCAGAGCCATCGCGCCCAGCCGCTTGCCGTTGCGCAATCGCACGTTGACCGTGTTTTCGGCCATCTCGCGGCCGCCCAGCACCAGCATGTAGGGGATTTTCTGCAACTGGGCGTTGCGGATTTTGGCGTTCATGCGATCGTCGCCGTCATCCACTTCCACCCGCAGACCCGCGGCCTTGAGCGCTTGGGCGATGCCGAAGGCGTAGCCGTTCTGCTCGTCGGTGATGGGGATGACAGCTACTTGCACGGGCGTCAGCCACACCGGGAAATTGCCCGCATAGTGCTCGATGAGCACGCCAAAGAAGCGCTCCATGCTGCCCATCAAGGCCCGATGGATCATGTAGGGGCGGTGGGGTTTGCCGTCGGGGCCGATGAAGGTGAGATCGAAGCGCTCGGGCAGGTTGAAATCGAACTGGATGGTGCTGAGCTGCCAGGGGCGCTCCAGCGCGTCGGTGACGTAGATATCGATCTTGGGGCCGTAGAACGCGCCGTCGCCCTCGTTGATGTCGTAGGGATAGCCGCTGCGTTTCAGCGCTCCCAGCAGGGCCTCCTCCGCGGCGTCCCATTTCTCTTCCTCGCCCACGCGTTTTTCGGGCCGGGTGCTGAGATATAGGTTGAAGTTCTCGAAGCCGAAGTCCTTGAGCATGGCGATGCTGAATTGCAACACCCGGTCGATCTCCCCCGGCATCTGATCGGGGGCACAGAAGAGATGGGCATCGTCCTGGGTGAATCCGCGCACCCGGGTCAATCCGTGCAGCGCGCCCGATCGCTCGTAGCGGTAAACCGTGCCCCACTCGGCCCAGCGCAGCGGCAGATCCCGGTAGGAGCGCAGACGGCTCTTGTAAATCTGCACGTGGAAAGGGCAGTTCATGGGCTTGAGATAATACTCCTGCTCATCGATGTCGATGGGGGCGTACATGCTCTCTTTGTAGAAGCCCAGGTGTCCGCTGGTCTCCCACAGCACCGAACGCCCGATGTGCGGCGTGTAGACGAAGTCGTAGCCGCCCTCCAGGTGCAACCGTTTTGCGTGCTCCTCCATAAGATAGCGAATGAGACCGCCCTTGGGATGCCAGAGGATGAGACCGCCGCCTACGGTCTCATGGTTGGTGCTGAACAGGTCCAGCTCCTTGCCCAGTTTGCGATGGTCGCGCTTTTTCGCTTCTTCCAGGCGATTGAGGTAGGCCTTGAGCTGTTTTTTGTTCTTCCAGGCCGTGCCGTAGATGCGTTGGAGCATGGGACGCTTTTCATCGCCCCGCCAGTAGGCCCCAGCCACATGCAGCAGTTTGATGGCATCGGGAGGAATCTGGCCCGTGTGCGTTACATGGGGCCCGCGGCACAGATCGACGAAGTCGCCATCCTGATAGATGGATATTTCGACCGGCCCTTCGATGGGCTCGCCATGTTCATCCAGACCGCCTTCCAGCAGCCCGTCGATGAGCTCCAGCTTGTAGGGCTGGTCTTTGAAGAGTTCTCGGGCCTCTTCTGCAGTGACCACCTTCTTCTCGAAGGGATATTTGCCGGAGATGATCTGGCGCATCCGCTTTTCGATGGCTTCCAGGTCTTCCTGCGAGAAGGTGCGCAGATTGCCCTCCTCGTCTCGCCCTAGATCGAAATCGTAGTAGAAGCCGTCCTTGATGGGCGGGCCGATGGCAAGCTTCGCTTCGGGATAGCGTTCCAGCACGGCCTGGGCCATGACGTGCGCGGCCGAGTGCCTGATTTTGTACAGATCGTCTTTTTGTTCCTGCTTTTGTTTGGGAGAACCCATAAGCGAAAAACCTCCAATAAGGTTAGGGTGTGATAAAGCCGTAATAAATCATCAGCAGATAACCGCCGTACAGCAACAGCATGGCCACTGCTACAATGAGCAGAAAGTTCAAAATCGATTCCATGACACCGCGGCAGGGCGTCTTTTTTGTGGCGCAGGTGATGCCATGGAGCATTGCAGGACACTGCTCCGCTGGCAACCACCTGACGTTTGACAGCCTGTCCTGAGCGAAGAAGGGTTTTACCCATGACGTGGGTTAGCACAAAACGCCGGCGTTGCTTCATCAGACGTTTTTTTCGCCGTGGCCTGTATGGCTACAAACAAAAAGACCCCGCCGTCCCAAGGGACGCGGAGTCGCGCGGTTCCACCCAAGTTGGCCAAAAATCGGCCCGCTTTGCGGATTGATAACGGCATCCAGCCGGGAGAACTTACTGGCCTGAGGCGTTCTGTTCTCCGCTCCCGAGGGGTTTTCGCGGAACCGTTGCGATGGAGGCTTGCAGCCAGGGCCTCCACTCTCTGACGCACCGGGCGTCTGCTACTCGTCTCGATCAGCGCTTTCGCTATCAACTTGACAGAAGCATTTTAGCATGGTGCGGACGCAGTGTCAACGTTTGTGGAAAGTAAATCTAACTGTCGTTGACAGTCCGCATAGCAAAATTGTATAATGGATTTCGTCATGTGGCGTTTGTCATGTGATTTTGCGCTCATCTTGGCCTGGATTACGGCCTGGCTCAAAAAGGTGATTTGATGCCAAAGGCGATACCATGAAAACGCAAAGTTACATCCGTTTGTTACTTATCTTGCTCGCAATGATACTCGGAATGGGGGTCGCCCTGGCGCAGGCAGTGGGCTCTGGGTCTCCTCTAATCGAAGCAAGCGTGGATGGCGTTTCTTCATCTAGTGAGGTAGCGTCCCAACCATTGCAGGTTTTCCTGCCCTTTGTTGTAGCTCCTCCAAATCTTTCATGGTTTCTGGAACAGCACGACGATTTAAAAAAGAACTATTTTGTAGGACAATTTGGCGTTGACAATCATCCGAGTGGGTGGGACAGAGGAGCATATTTACGAGCATACATTGATATGTATGAAATCTCGCATGATATTCGTATTTTGCGAGATTTAGATCAATTATTGACAATCGTTGCAAATGGAAATGATATTCTAACTGGCAGAATTGACGACAGAACCGGCGTCGTTTTACCTGGATGGGGCACGAGAGCATACCATTATGGCCCTGATGGGAATGAACGATATTCTGACATGTTAACAAATGCACTTTACGCTTATCCTCTTGCTGCATTCGCCAGAATTGTAAAAGAAGATAAAAATCTCAAAGATGAATTCGGAGCGGATGCTGATAGATACTATCAAATGGTGGCCAATCTCTATGAAGTTCACGCCCCTTTTGTTCCTGACCCAGACTCCCCTTATGGGGATGGCGCAAGCGGCGTCTATTTTGCGTATCCGGACAACTATTATGACTACGACGATGGAGAGGATTACTCTGGCATCGAGGCTCCCATCAATTGGACAGTGATTATTGCAGAGCCTCTCGTCGAACTATACCGGGCAAGTCTCGCCGATGGTCAGCCAAATACCGAATACAAGAATACCGTTATAAAAGTCGCCAATTACATCTGGTGGAATATGCACTTTGAGACATCCGCGAACAACGACACATATCTAACCTGGTATTACTGGCCAGCAGACATTGACCCTGATTCATCAACGAGAATGGAAGACTTGACGCATGGGGCGCGCCTGGCCGAATTCGTGGTTTCATTCCATGATGCGGGTCTGCAAAATCAATGGAGCAAGGAGAGAATGGCGTACCTGGCAAATACTTTTACATGCGGCGCCGTCATTAGCGATACGACTTTTGCAAATTATATCGATGGGACAGGTGGCGTCTACGAAGACGACCCGGCCACGCTCTATGAATGGTTAGAGCTGCAGAAGTATTCACATCAATCCTCATGCAATACAATTGTTGCCCACATTCAAAACGCCATGGAAAATGCAGAAGAAGATGATAAATATAATCTCGCTGTCTTTGCCAAGTTCGCCCGATTTGGCAAAGATTAGCATAAGTTTTGCGCAACCTATTTTTCTGTAGATTCGGAAGTTTCAGAAATCGCGTGTAAATGGGATAAATCTATCATTGTGGCCAGCGGTCTTCGAAGCGAATCGCCAGCCGGTTGAGTATCAAGGGCCAATTCCGAATGGGAGCTGTCCATTTTGGGTTTGATATTAGACATTATTGGAAATAACTTACGGCGAGGCGGACTCTCCAACTTCCGATCCGCCACTAAATCCCCAGCGCTCCCCGGAGGCGTCGGTAAAGGCTACATCAAAGCAAACAGCCAGAAAATCAGGCGCAAGAATTATCCAGATCGGCATTGTTCCGTGTGAAAACGCACCAGCCATCGACCTGATTCCACCAGCTTCTCTTCCTGGCCCGAGGGACAAGCCATTTTTGGGGACGCCAACCGCCACCTATAAGCATTGCATCCCCCATCAGCTTGCAGGTGATTTTCCCTAAACATTGGCCCCCGGATTGCTCCGGGAGCCTTTTGGTGAGGGTGAAGTGACCCGCCAGGGACTCGAACCCCGAACCCGCTGATTAAGAGTCAGCTGCTCTGCCAGTTGAGCTAGCGGGCCACAACAGAACAAATTATAAATCACTTTTCGGTCGTCTGTCAAAAAATCCTCTGGGGCGAAATGTGGTATAATGGCGTTATGACGACCATGGCGATGAATTGGACGCGACGACTTTTTGGCGCTGCCCGGGCCCGCACCCAGACCCGAGTTGCATTCGGCGGCGACGACAATCGCCCGGTGGCGGTTTACCGCGCAGCCAACGAGATCGAGGCGGCGCTGGTGGTGGCCCTGCTGGATAGCGAGGGCATTCCCGCCATCACCAGCGGCGAGTCGCTGGGCAGCGTGTACGGGATGCAGTTCGGGCCGCTGGCCGAGGTGAAGGTGCTGGTGAAGAAGGCGCTGGCTCCCCGGGCCGCGCAGATCATCGAAGAGCGGCATCTGGGCGCGGGCGAGGATGATCTGGTCGAAGAGTGGTGGCTGGATGAGGACGATGGGGAGATCGACGCTGAGTGAACGCCGCCGAAACCGCCGCAGGCCAATTGGATGCGGGCGGGCAATGGCGTGAATGCTGTATGAAACCCATGCCTCGCTGTGTCATTCTGAGCGAGGCGAAG
>JALXAF010000233.1 GCA_026992375.1 Anaerolineae bacterium | reverse complement strand
GCGCTTCTGCGATTCAACGATCAAAATGACCATGAAAGACATAGTCTATCTACTACATTGGAATGAAGGAGCCAAAAGCGGCGTTTTTCAGAAGGTGACGCAGCAGGTGATGGCATGGTGCGATCAGGGCGAACGAGTCTCGGTTCATGTTATCTCGGCGGGGGATCTGGATGCTGAATGGCGACGACATCTGCCAGAGATTCCTGTTTTTTTCTATCGCTACCATGGGCTTTCTTCGCGCTTGAAAGCTTGGCGAAGGGCGATAGGGCAGATCATCCGGCAATCACCCGATCTCGTTTATTTTCGATATGATCTGTATATGCCGGGCATGGAACGTCTGATGAGACAGAGCCTGGTTGTGGTGGAAATAAACACCGATGACGTGCGTGAGTTTTGCCTGGGCTTAACGCCCCGATGTTCTTATAATCGTTTGACGCGGAGCAAGATTTTGGGAAAAGCGGCGGGAATGGTTTTCGTTACTCATGAACTGGCGGAAAGCCCTCATTTCGCCAGCTTTGCAAAACCTCATTGTGTGATTGCCAACGGTGTGCGTCTCGATTCTATCCCTCAACTTCCGCCATCCCTTTCCGATCATCCACGTCTGGTTTTTATGGGGACAGAAGGCCAGCCGTGGCATGGCGTTGATAAAGTCCTGTGGCTGGCGGCGCAGTTGCCTGAATGGCGGTTTGATCTCGTTGGCATTCATACTGCTACGGCGTCGGCCAATGTCTTTTTGCACGGTGTTTTGGGTGAGAGTGACTATCGGAGAATTCTCTCCCAGGCCGATGTTGCTATTGGCACCCTGGCGCTTCATCGTATAGGAATGCACGAGGCTTGTCCATTGAAAACGAGGGCGTATCTCGCGTCGGGCCTGCCGGTTATTATCGGTTACAGAGATACTGATTTTCCAGACGGAGCGCCTTTTCTTTTGCAATTGCCCAACGCAGAGAGGAATGTAGCCAGCCATCTCGATGAGATCAAGGCGTTTGTGGCGGCGTGGCAAGGAAAACGGGTGCAGCGCACGGACATTCAACATCTTGATGTCGGCGTCAAGGAAGCGCAGCGACTGGCTTTTTTTGAAAGGATTGTGAGGGCTGCATGAATCGTCGCATCTTGTTTCTCACCACTTTTTTGGCGTACGGCGGCGCAGAAGTTCAGGTTGCGCAATTGGCGATGCGGTTGCAGGCCCGGGGATGGCGCGTCGATGTGGTTTCTATGCGTAAGCCGCAAGCATTGACCGATGAATTGGAGAGGGCAGGCGTCTCTGTGCAAACGCTGGGAATGCGCAAGGGCTCGCCCGATCCGCGAGCTATCTTCCGTCTCGCTCGCATTATCCGACAACGGCGAATCGAAATCGTTCACAGCCACATGGTGCACGCCAACTTGCTGGCGCGGGTGACGCGCCCCCTTGTTCCAGGAAGAATATGGCTGTGTACGGCGCATAATATCGATGAGGGGGGCGGAAATCGTGAGCGGGCCTATCGTCTGACAGATCCTCTGTGCGATTTGATGACACAGGTCAGCAGGGCGGGGCTGGAGCGTTATGTGGCAGTGAAAGCGGCGCCGCGGCGCAAAATCCATTATCTGCCCAATGGCGTGGATTGCCAGAAGTTTCGCCCGCAAAAAGAGGTTCGGGCGCGCTTGAGGCGGGAGCTGGGCGTGGGGAACGCTTTTCTTTGGCTGGCGGTTGGGCGTCTTGATCCCGCCAAAGACTACCCGACAATGATTCGGGCCTTTGCAGCCGTCCGGCGCTCCAAGCCTGAGGCGCTATTGTTCATTGCTGGGCAAGGGCGGCTGCGGCCAGAGCTGAACAATCTGGTTCATCAGCTCCATCTTGAGGATTCTGTCCAGTTTCTGGGGGTTCGCGAGGATGTTCCGGCGTTGATGAACGCTGCAGACGCCTTTGTGATGTCATCCGCCTGGGAGGGCCTGCCTATGGTGTTGCTGGAAGCCGCGGCGACGGCGTTGCCGGTGGTGGCCACAGACGTGGGCGGGGTGGGGGAAATCATCGATGACGGTCGCACCGGCCACCTCGTTCCACCTGAAAGGCCCGATGCGTTGGCCGAGGCCATGTTGCGCGTGATGGCGCTTTCTGAGGATGAACGTCGCGAAATGGGTGATGCGGGCAGAGCCAGGATCGAGGCGGTTTACAGTCTGGAACGTGTCGTTTCGCAATGGGAAACGCTCTATCGACAGTTATTATCCCGAGAGCGGACCGATAGATGAGAATTCTTTATGTAGTCACTGCCGCCGGTTTTGGCGGGGCCCCCATGCACGTGCTCCAGCTTCTGCGCCATTTTAGCACACAGGGGCATGTTATCGGCTTGGTCTCGGCGCCAGAACCACGCCTGGTGGATGAGGCCAAACGACTGGGCGTACAGGTCTACCCCAATCCATACTTTGTACGGACGCTGAACCCGATAGCGGATCTGCGCGCTCTGCAATACGTGATGCAATCGATCAAGCGCTTTCAGCCTGATATCCTTCATGCCCACAGCAGCAAAGCGGGCCTGGCCGCGCGATTTGGGGCGGCGTTTTATGGTGTGCAGGCTGTCGTGTTTACCGCTCATGGCTGGGCGTTTACCGAGGGGCGTCCGATGTGGAAACGACGCATTATCGCCGCTCTCGAGCGCGTTGCCGCTTACAAGACGTCAAGAATCATTTGTGTTTCCAATCATGATTACGATCTGGCGTTGGATTTTCACATCGCCCCTGCGGAGAAGTTGCGCATCATCCATAACGGCGTCGATCCAAGTCCATTCCTTCGTCCTTTTTCAGGAGACATGCGAAAATCTCTTGGATTACGTGAAGATGATGTCGTGGTCACCTTTGTCGGGCGTCTGGCTCCGCCCAAGGATGTTCTGACTCTATTGGCGGCTATCGAAAATGTTCCGTCTTGCAAGGTATTGATTGTGGGGGACGGGCCTTTGCGTGATGGGATAGAGGCCTACATCAGAAAGCGGAAGCTATCGGAAGCTGTGATAATGCTGGGAGAGCATTCGGATGTGCCCGCTATTTTGAATGTCTCTGATATATTCGTTTTGATTTCCGATTGGGAGGGGTTACCTTACACTATCATCGAGGCGATGATGGCGGGGTTGCCTGTTACCGCCTCGGAAGTTGGTGGCGTCGGGGAGCTGGTGAAAGATGGCGAGACCGGATTCCTGGTGGAGAGAAAGGATGTTGTAGGGCTGACTGTGGCATTGCAACGTCTGATAGGCAACCGGGCCTTACGCCAAAAGCTGGGCAAAGCCGGACGGCTGCGGGCGTTGACTATGTTTTCTGCGGCGCAGATGCTTAAGAAGGTGGAGGGCGTTTATGCTGAATTACTGTAACTACTAAGGTACTCACCCGAAAACCACTAAGAACACTAAGACACAAAGGCACAAAGGCACAAAGGCACAAAGGGAAATTTATACATTTTTTCTTCGTGTTCTTAGTGCCTTTGCGCCCTTTGTGGTTTGTTAACCGGGGTACGTTAGCGGTTACGAATTACTGTAAATGCGGTCTAACGAGAATGTTTGTCTTCCCTGAAAAACGCTCATTACGGAAGTTCTGAGAATGCAGATTTGGCGGGTGTTTCGAACGAAAATACGCAGCATTGTTGCGGGGAAGTCTATTCTACATTATCATTCGGAATCATACGGATGTCCCCTGCGCTATCGTAATACGTCCAGGCGTTTATCCTCCAACTTGCGAGATTATTCTGTCATATGGAAGCAACTCACCGTAACGTAGATTCGCTAGAGAAAGCACGTCGCGGAGGGCTTTCGTTGCGGTTCACTGAACGCCAGTTTTTGCTGGCGGTGGTGGATTTGACGATTCTCAATGGGGCGCTGTTGTTGATGTTGTCGCTATGGCCAGAATCTGTGTTTTCTCGATTGCTGGATCGGTTTCCCTGGTATATGATTTTGCTTTCTGGCTTGTGGTTGATCATTAGCGGTTTTTTCAATGTCTATGATCTCGCGAAAGCGGCCAGTGCGGTGCATTCTATTTGGGCGGCGGGCACCTCAGTGCTCATCACGTTGACTATTTACATTTTTATCCCGTATTTGACGCCTGTGCTGCCCAACCGGCGTACGCAAATTGTCGTTTTCTTTCTTACTGCGCTTTTGGGCGTCACATTGTGGCGTTTCATCTATGCCACAGTCTTTACGCAGCCTTCTTTTCGGCACCGAGCACTGGTTGTTGGCGCTGGTTGGTCTGGACGCACCCTGGTGGAGGCTATTCAGGAGACGGCTTCCAAGACGGGCAATCCCTATCTTGGAACAGGTTATGAACTGCTGGGCTTCGTTGATGATGATCCCGCCAAACAGGGAACTGATGTGGGAGGCGTGCCTGTGCTGGGCTCCGGGCCTGATCTCATCCGTTTGGCCCGGGAGATGAATCCCGATGAGATTATCATCGCCATCACCCACTCCCAACGCATCAATCCCGAGCTGTTCCGTTCGATTCTCGCCTGTTATGAGATGGGCATTCCTCTGACTACGATGGCAATGCTCTATGAACGCATGACGGGGCGGGTGCCGGTGCAGCATGCAGGACAAGACCTTTCGGTGTTGTTGCCCATCTCTCGCCCTTCGGGTTTTCGTTTTTATCTGGCCTTGCGTCGTATCTTCGACCTCTTATTGGCGGTTCCCGGATTATTGCTCACGTTGATGCTCACACCTTTTGTCTGGTTGGGCAATGTGCTGAGCGACCCCGGCGCTGTTTTTTATCGTCAGACTCGCGTGGGGGAAAATTGCAATACGTTCGAGATTATCAAATTTCGTTCTATGGTGACTAATGCAGAAGCTGAAACGGGGGCGGTCTGGGCGCAGGAGGACGACCCGCGCATCACGCCCGTGGGGAGATTTCTGCGACGGACCAGGCTGGATGAGTTGCCCCAGTTCTGGAATGTGTTGAAGGGGGAGATGACGCTGATCGGTCCCAGGCCCGAGCGTCCCGAGATGGTTGAGCGGCTTTCCGAGGATATCCCATTTTACGGATTGCGCCACGCGGTCAAGCCGGGCATCACCGGCTGGGCGCAGGTGCGCTATCGTTATGGCGCTTCCGATGAAGATGCTTTCGTCAAATTGCAATACGATCTTTATTACATCAAACACCTGGGGCCATTTGTCGATTTTTCGGTTTTGATCAAGACTGTCCAGGTCATTTTGGGGATGAAAGGGAGATAAGTGTATAATTTAGAAATGAAAGTATGATTCACGGGGGATATGGTTCATCCACGGCGAAACCTTCCGTACTTCCATCCTGCGCTTTTCCCTGTCATAGATGTCTGTCGTTGTAGCTTTTCAGCTCCGACGGATGTCGTTTGCTTCTGTTTGGTTTGCTTGCTCATCATCCGGCGAGCGGGCGGAGCATGGGAAAATCTTGTGGTTGCGGTTGACGTTCTGTCATTTAGTTTTCTATTTTTCTGTCGTTCATTTTTCTCTCTGCGTCCTGTATAGAGGTTTTCCCCCTCTTCATTTTTGCATGTCTTCAGCCTCCATTTCTGTTGCGGTTGTGGGCCTAGGCCATTGGGGCCCGAACCTGGCCCGCAATTTCAACGCCCTTCCCGACGCCCATCTCCACACCCTGTGCGATATGGACCCCGCGCGGCTGCAACGCGTGGGCGCCAACTATCCCGCCGTCCGCCAGACCGGGGATTTCGAAAGCGTGCTGGCCGACCCGAACGTAGACGCTGTGGCGCTGGCCACGCCCGTGCACACCCATTTCAAGCTGGCCAGCGCCGCGTTGCAGGCGGGCAAGCATACGTTCGTGGAAAAGCCTCTGGCCCGCTCCAGCGACGAGGCCCGAAAGCTGGTGGCTCTGGCCGACGCCCGGGGATTGATCCTGATGGTCGGGCATGTGTTTCTTTACAATGCGGCCGTGCGCCAGGTGAAGGCGTATATCGATTCGGGCGAGCTGGGCGATATCTACTACATTTACGCCCAACGCCTGAATCTGGGCATCGTGCGCCAGGATGTGAATGCACTGTGGAATTTTGCTCCCCACGACATCTCCATCATCAACTATTGGCTGGATGGCTCGCCTGTGCGAGTGGACGCGCACGGCTACGCCTATTTGCAGCCGGGCATCGAGGATGTGGCGTTCATGAATCTCGAGTACCCCGGCGGGCAGGCCGCGGGCGTGCACGTGAGCTGGCTGGACCCCAACAAGGTGCGGCGTATGACCGTGGTGGGGAGCAAGAAGATGGTCGTCTACGATGACGTCAGCCCGGACGCCAAGATCCGGCTTTACGACAAGGG
>JALXAF010000232.1 GCA_026992375.1 Anaerolineae bacterium | reverse complement strand
GAGATGAGAATGTCACTTCTCTATTTTCGCAATCAATGGAGGTCGCCATGTTCGATAAAATTCTTGTTCCCATCGATGGCTCCAGCGACAGTTGGGTGGCTGTTGATCACGCCATCTCGCTGGCCAGGGAAGAAAACGCAAAAATCCTTGGTCTCTACATCGCTGACGAGCGAGTCATCTATGCGCCCTGTTGGTCGGCGGCGGGCCTTATGGACCCGCTCTCGCCCGATTGCAATCCCGTGCTGCTGGAGCAGGCCGAAGTCCTGGAGCGCCAGATCAAAGAGCAGGGCGAGAAGGCGCTGAAAGACTTGCGTCAGCGGAGCGCTGTAGCGGGCGTAGAGGCTGAGACCTACTTCGAGACTGGCATCGTCAGCCAGATCATCCTGGATTACGCCAATCAGGCCCATCTCATCGTCATGGGGCGCCATGGTGCGGGCGGCAAATGGAGCGGCCCGCTGCTAGGCTCCACCTTCGAAGCTGTGGCCCGGCACGCACCTGCGCCCGTGCTGGCCACTGTCAGCGATCCCCGTCCTCTCAACACCCTGCTGGTCGCTTACGATGGCAGTGATCGGGCTAAGCAGGCGTTGGAGATCGCGCTGCACCTGGTCAAGAATAGGGATCGGCGGCTTGTTCTCCTGACCGTGGATGACGGGCGTAACGATCGCCCTGCGGCCAGCTATGAGGCCGCGGTGTTGGCCAAGGAGCAGGGCGTGGACGCGAAGCGTCTGCTGGTCAAGGGCCATGCCGCTGAGATGATTCTGAAGACGGCGCAGGAGGAAAACGCCGATTTGATCCTCATCGGCGCGTATGGGCGCAGTCGCTTCCTTTCGGCGCTGTTCGGCTCCACGGTGGATGATGTGGTTCACCGCTCCGAAAGGCCTGTGATGGTTTGTCGCTGAGGAAAAGGGCTGCTGGATTTTCTCCGGTGGCCCTTTCTTACGGAATTCTAAGAGATAACCAAGCTTTTGCTAACGAGAACCGAGTATGCTGGACACAACCTCACCCGACAGGAGCTGAAAATGAATCAACCGCCGACAAAACAAGATAATCAAAAGAAGAATGACAAACAGAATCAGAATACGCCCCAGCCCAGGTTTGGCCCCTGGTTTTGGTGGACGCTGCTGATCCTTTTGCTCATCTGGAATCTTTTCGCGTTCTGGCCTGGAGCTGGCGGGAGCCCCATCGCGGCCAATATCCCTTATTCCGAGTTCGTGAAGCAGGTGAACGAGGGAAATGTGGCCCGAGTCGAGATTCAGGGAGATGCGATCCAGGGCGATTTCGCCACCCCCATCCCCTGGACGCCGACTGAAGACAATCCCTGGCAACGGCTGGCCTCCGGGCAGACCACGCCCGAGGCGACGCCTGAAGCCACGCCCGCGGCCAGGAGCGAGAAGAGCATCGATGTTTCCCACTTCAAGACCACCTTCCCCGCGGTGGTGGGCGATGATGAGCTGATGGCCCTGCTCAAAGCCCACGATGTGGTGGTGGATGTCAAGTCCCCCACCAATCCTCTGTGGCTCAGCATGATCGTGCAGTGGCTGCCCCTGCTGCTGTTCTTTGGTCTGCTGGCCTGGATGGCCAATCGCGGCATGATGGGCCAGGCCGGGAACATGTTCAGCTTTGGCAAGGCCCGGGCTCGCAAATACGTGGGCGAATCCACCGGCGTCACCTTCGACGATGTGGCCGGAGCCGAAGAAGCCAAGCGCGATCTGGAGGAAGTGGTGGACTTCCTGCGCAATCCGCAGAAATACCACGACATCGGCGCCCGCATTCCTCGCGGTGTGCTGCTGGTGGGCCCGCCCGGCACTGGCAAGACTCTGATGGCCAGGGCGGTCGCGGGCGAAGCCGGCGTGCCTTTCTTCTCCATCTCTGCGTCGGAGTTCGTGGAGATGTTCGTGGGCGTGGGGGCCAGCCGCGTGCGCGACCTCTTCGAGCAGGCCAAAGCCGCAGCCCCTTCCATCATCTTCATCGATGAGCTGGACGCGGTGGGCCGACGTCGGGGCGCGGGCGTGGGCGCTGTCAACGACGAGCGGGAACAGACCCTCAACCAGCTTTTGGTGGAGATGGACGGCTTCGACGAACGCGAGGAAGTCATCGTGCTGGCCGCCACCAACCGCCCCGACGTGTTGGATCCGGCCTTGCTGCGCCCGGGCCGCTTCGATCGTCAGGTGACGGTGGGCCTGCCCGATTACCAGGGCCGCTTGGGCATCCTCAAGATTCACACTCGCAGGCTGAAACTGGCCGATGACGTGGATCTGGAGCTACTGGCCGCGGCCACGCCCGGCTTCAGCGGTGCAGATCTGGCTAATCTCTGCAACGAAGCTGCGCTGGTGGCCGCCCGCCACAATCGCACCGTGGTCACCATGGATGATTTTTACGAAGCCCAGGACAAAATCATCCTGGGCGGGGCCCGCACCCTGCTGCTGGATGAGCATGATCGTCAGGTCATCGCCTATCATGAAGGCGGGCACACCCTGGTGGCCTGGTTCACGCCCGAGGCCGATCCGGTGATCAAAGTCACCATCATCCCCCGGGGCCGCGCTCTGGGCGTCACCGAACAATTGCCGGGCAAAGATCAGTATAATCTCAGCAAGAGCTATCTGCTGGCCCGACTGGCGGTGATGCTGGGCGGCCGCTCCGCGGAGGAGATCGTCTTCGACGAGATCACCACCGGCGCGGAAAACGATCTGGTGGAGGCCACCAAGCTAGCCCGGCGCATGGTCACCCGCTGGGGCATGAGCGAGTTGGGCCTGGTCGCCTTCCAGGCAGACGAAGAGCAGCCCTTCCTGGGCTACGAGCTGGCCTCGGGCCGTGATTACAGCGAGGCCACCGCCGCCCGCATCGATCGGGCCATCCAGAACCTGCTGGAAGACCGGCACGCCTACGCCCGAGAGTTGCTCAAAACCCATCACGACAAGCTGGACGCGCTGGCCCATGCCCTGCTGGAGCATGAGACCCTCACCCAGCAACAGTTGGAGGAAATCCTCGGGCCTCGCCCCGAGGGCTCTCGCAAGACGCCTGCCATGCCCGCGCAACCTCTGCCCGCAACCAATGCCCAAAGCGTCCAAAAATAAACCAGTAAGGTGCGTCGCACTCGCCATGTGCGACGCACCTTTTTTCTTATGGGCAACGGCCAGCCCTGATGATGTCGAGAACGCCAGCCTCATAGGCCGGGACGTACACGAATCGGCCATCGCTCGATACGGCCAGACCCTGCCCGCCATGATCGGCGTGCTGGCGGCTGACGCCTAGATTGGCGAAGACCTCGCCCCTATCTGGCTGGACGCCCAGCAACCGATTGTTGACCGCATCGACGACGTAAAGCAGCCCGGTGGCTGGCGCGTAGCTCAGGGCGTAGGGAATGTTGGGGGCGACGTCGATGCGCTTGATGATCTCGCCTGTGTCGCTATTTAGCGCCAGCACCTCGCGTCCGGCGCGATTACTGACGAACAGGCGATGTCCTGCTTCGTCCAGGGCGACGCCGAAGGCGCTGTGGTCGGGCAGCGGCCCGAAGCGATCGATGAGCGCGCCATTATTTCCGATGACGCTGATGTAGCCGTCCAGGTGGGAGATGTAGGCCCGATCCGATCCTGCCGCCACCAGCGCGGGCATGGCGTGGATGGCTGTTGTGGCGATAATGTGGTTGGTGGTGAGATCGACCACGCTGACGGTGCCATCGGCGAAGTTGGCCACAAAGAGCCGCTTGTGGTTGCTGGCTGCGCCCCATGGCAGGCCGCCAACCGGGATCGTGGCGATCTGCCGTTTGCTGACGGGATCGATGACGCTGACATTGTTGCTGTTGCGGTGCACCATGTAGGCCAGCCCGTTATCGCTGTAGGTCACAGCGTTGGCGCCGTCGCCCGAAGTGCTGACATGGCTGACGCTCCCGACCAGGGTGATGATCGTCAGGCTGCTATCGTCCTCCATGCCCAGCAGCGCTCCCTTGGGCCAGGCCGCCACGCCTTTGGGATGCGGCCCCGTGGAGACGGTGCGTGCAAGTTGCAGCAAGCATGTGGGCCCGGGCGTGGCGGTGGGGATTTCCGTAGCGGTTGCCGTAGGGATGGCGGTGGGAGAGGGCGTTGGGGTGGCAGTGGGAGGAATCGGTGTGGGGGTCGGGGTTGGCGTAGATGTGGCGGTTGGCGTTGCCGTCGGCGTCGCCGTGGATGTCGGTGTGGCGGTTGGCGTTGCCGTCGGCGTCGCCGTGGATGTCGGTGTGGCGGTTGGCGTTGCCGTTGGTTGTGGTGTGGGGGGAATATAATGAATTTCGAGATAAGGACGCAGGGATGGCGCTGATGTCTCGCTGCTGCCGAAACTATACTGCTTGTTGACGTTGCTTTCTCCGCGGATGATGACGCCCTTGTTTTGGGCGGGATTATTGACCCATTTCTGCACGATGGCGGCGATATCGAAATCCGCAACGCCGCCCGGCGGCACGACGACTTCTTCGCTGTTCAGCGGCTCGGGATCAGCATCTTTTTGTCCCGCAGCGCCCGGTTTTTGCCAGGCGACTTTTTTGGTGGCCCGATTGTAGGTGGCTGAGGCGTCCCAATTGCGGCGTAAGGCGTGGATGTTTAGCCGCACGGTGGGATCACGCGGGTCGACTCGGGTGAGATGCAGGGTGGCTTTCAGGATTTTCGAGCCGGGCGGGATATGTTTTAGATCGAACTTGATGAGGCTGGACATGACGTTGTTGATGCGAACGGCCAGCACTGTTTTTTTGTGATAGACGGTGTTGGGACGCCAGGCGGAAAGATAGGTGTCGAGCACGCCCTCATAGCTATTCAACCCCTGCTGCAATCGGATGGTCCGCTCTCCGGCGGAGGGCGTCGGCGTGGGCGTTGCCGTGGGTGGGCTAACGGGCGTTGACGTTGCAGTTTGCGGGGGGCGATCTCTGGTGGGGATGACCTGCACCATGCTGAAGATGTCGTTGATCTCATCATCTCGATCCAACCGTAAATCGAAGCCCGGCGCCCGACTGAGCGGGCTGAAAACGGGCAATCCGTTGGCGAAGCGCGCGTCGGTCACGCGGAAGACCTTTGTCTTCCACTGGCCCGATCCGGTGATGCTCACCTTGCCAGCCAGCTTCTCGCCCGAGACGCTGTCATAATACAACGCCCAATCGCCTCCCTGGTCGTGATCGAAATAAGTGATGACGATGTCCACCTCGTTGCTCCCGTCGTACAGGAAATCGTCATCGATGTCGAGGTTGAATCCGGGCCAGAGATCGGCGGTGGTGCGGCTGAAGTAATAGCGCCAGTCGGATTGCGGGCCGACATCGAACATGTCGGTGGCCTGATCGATGGCGTTCACCACCCCCTGACTCTCGGCGTCAGCGTAGGGCAGGGTCTCTATCTCAGAGGTGAGATGCCAGCTATAATCGTAAATGTCGGGACACCAGGCATCTTCTTTCCAGGAGCTGCGGAAGGCTATCCATACGTCGGGCGTGTTCCCTGCATCCCGGCCCGCATAGCGATTGAAGAAATGCCATACATCGGGATATCGCACGTTGCCCGGAAGTCCCTTGCCGTCGTTGAACGCCAGCACATAATCAGCGCCCTTGTCCAGGGCGTTGAGCATGGACCATCGCGTGAAGGCTTCTCCCTCGATGGGGATGCGCCACGTGTTGTCATAGCGGTTGTTGAATTCAAAACCGATGGGCACGCGATTCTGGTTGACGATCAACGGCGTCCATTGGGTGATATAGGCGGCGTTGGCGGTCTCAGAATCGTTGTCGAAGCCGGGCTCGGTGATAAATCCCCAATAGCAAACGTTATTGCCGCTGCCGCGATTAGCGTAATAATCGCTGCGCAGCGATGTCAACTCCAGCCCCACGCCCTGTTGCACGGCATGGCGCACTACGTCGCCGTGATAGATCTCGGCGTAGGCTGAATTGATGATGGTGAGCAGAGGTTTTTTGCCCTGAAACGCTTTGACATAGGCGTCGATGATGCGCTTGTGGTATTCGGCCCAGTCATTGCCAGGCAGTTCGTATTCCTGGCGGGCGAGGTAGGCTTCTTTTTGCTCTTTTGTGTCGCATCTGGCCAGGGTGTGCGGCCAGGGCACGGGTTCACCCGCATAGCCGATGCCGATTTCGATGGCGGCGACGCGATCGTCATCTCGATAGCGCTCGCCCATGGCCATGATTAGATCGATAAGCCCCTGTTGCACGGCTGGATTCAGGTAGTTGAGCCGTTTTGTGGGCACATCGCAAGGCGGGTCTTTGACGATGATGGGATCGAAATCCAACGCCCACATCGGTGCACA
>JALXAF010000231.1 GCA_026992375.1 Anaerolineae bacterium | reverse complement strand
CCCCAAATCCCAAATTCCAACTCCCAAATCCGAAATCCCAAATCCCAAATCCCTTCTCACCTTCATCGCCGCTCCCGATGTGAGCGCCGAGGCTCGCATCGCCCTGCGCTGGCTCAAAGAACGCATCGTCATCGATGGCAAATCGCCCGCGCAGGTGGCGCTGCTGGCCCGGGACATCGGCCCCTACCGAGACGCCATCGCCCAGACCGCACGCGAATTCGGGATGCCCGTGCAAATTTCTGGTGGATTTTCTGTGCGCAGCAATCCGGCCGTGGACGCGCTCATTTCCCTGCTGAATCTGCTGACGCCCGAACCCGCGGACGATGCGCCCGACCCGCGTTTTCCCTTCCGTCCCACGGTCAGCGCCTGGCGCTCGCCCTATTTCGATTGGCGCTGGCCCGAGGCGGGCGTCGTCATCACTCCGCAGGATGCGGACGCGCTGGACAGGCTGGGGCGCTGGGCCCGGATCACCTCGGGCGTCGAGCAGTGGCGGGACGCGTTCGTCCGCCAGGTGCGTCGATTCAAGCTGGATGAAGTTGTGTTGATGGAGGAGGACGAGCCCGCGGCGTCGCCGCCAGGCCTGGCCGAGATCCAGGCCCTGCAACGCAAATGGGAGCTGTTCCAGGCCGCGCTGACGCCCCCGCAGGAGAAGCATCCTCTGGCCGAGCTCGTGAGATGGCTGGAAGACCTCATTGGCGACGAGCCGCCCCGGGAGGGGGAGGAGACGACGCCCGGGGATCAGCCCGCGGCCTTTTCTCTGAACATGGCGGCCCGCATCCGCCACACCGATGATCCGCGCTTGCGAGAGCGGGACATCGCGGCCCTGGTGGCCCTGAAGGAGACCTTGCGGGGCATGGTGTGGGCGGCCCAGGCTTTGAAGCTGCCCCCCGTCACATTCCACGAATTCGTGACCGACCTGGCGGGCGCGCTGGAGGCGGCCCGATACGAGCCCGGCGCCGCGCCCGGCCAGGAGGTCATCTGGGCGATGAACGCGGCCGAGGCTGCGGGCCTGCGCTTCGAGGCCGTGGCGCTGCTGGGCCTGGCCGAAGGCTCCTTCCCCGCGGTGGTGCGGGAGGACGCCTTCTTGCGGGGCGATGATCGGGCGCAGATGCGACGCTCGGGCCTGGTCATCGAGCCGTCGCCTCGCAGCGAAGAGCCCGCGCTCTTCTATCTGGCCATGAGCCGCACCCAGGGCCCGATGCTGCTCACCCGTCCCCGGCTGGCCCAGGGCGGCGCCGAATGGCAGGAATCGCCCTATTGGCGCACGCTGGTGGAGGCTGCGGGCGTGAAGCCCCTGGAGAAGAGGCGCGAGACCCTGCTGGACGATGCGCCCGTGGCCTCGCACCCCGAGCTGATGCTGGCCCTGGCCGCCTATCCTCACAACCCCTTCCGCCAGCAGATGGCGGCCGCGGCCGGTCAGCGGCTCGACCGTTGGGAGCACGGACGTCGCCTGGCCCAGGGGCGTTTCGCCCATCGCCAGGACGCCTACGACGGCGATCTCTCCCACCTGGATACTGTTTTCGCCCGTCGTTTTGGGCCCGATCATGTGTGGTCGGCCGGGCGGCTGGAAGCCTATCGCGATTGCCCCTATCGTTTCTTCGCCAGACACGTGCTGCATCTCGAAGAGCGGCCCGAGCCCGCGCTGGGCCTGGACAATCAGCAGCTTGGGCTCATCTATCATCGGGCCCTGGAGCTGACCTTCCGCAAGGGCGCGGCCCAGGCCGACGACGCTGACGCGCTCATCGCCATTTGGGATGACCTGGCCGACGAGCTGCTGGACGCCGCGCCCGAGACCTATGGTTTTCGGCCCACGGCCTGGTGGCCCCAGACTCGGGAGCAGATCAAGGAGACCATGCGCCGCACGCTGGTCGCGCTGGCCGCCGAAAATCAGGGATGGCGGCCCCGGGCCTTCGAGGCCGCGTTCGGCATCGAGGGCAGGCCCGGGCTGGTGGTCGCGCATGATGCGCGCGCGGGCGATGCGCTGCGCCTGCGCGGGGTCATCGACCGGGTGGATGGCGACGGGCGGGGCAATATGCGCGTCATCGATTACAAGCGCGGCGGCGTGAGCGGCTACAACGATCGCTCGCTGGCGGAGGGCGAACATCTGCAACTGCCCATCTACGCCCTGGCCGCGGCCCGGGCCCTGGAGCATGGTCATCCGGTGGATGGCTTCTATTGGAGCGTGACCAAAGCCGAGGCCAGCAGGCTGCGGTTGAGCAAATTCGGCGTGGAGGAGGCGACGTCGACGGCGCTGGCCCACGCCTGGGATGCGGTGGAAGGCGCTCGGGCCGGGCGCTTCGCTCCTCAAACGCCCAAAAACGGTTGCCCCGACTTCTGTCCTGCGGCCGCGTTCTGCTGGCATTATCGACCGCGGCGAACTCGGGCTTGAACCGCGGGCTTGGGCGCTCCGATTTTGCAACGACTCAATTGCCGGGCGTTGTTTTACCTTATGGGGCTGGCGGTGCTAGAATGGGTGCAGTCATTTTTTCCCTTCAACATATTTCCCAGACAAAGGAGTCAGTTATGAAATTTATCGATCTCACCATTCCTTTTGGCATCGGCACGCCCGCTTGGCCCACCTACGAGCCTTTGCAGGTCAAGTACTTCAAGCGTCTGGCCCCCAATGGCGCCAACGGCCAGGTGGTCACCCACAGCAATCACGTGGGTACGCACCTGGATGGCGAAATCCACTTCTACACCCCGGGCAAAGACATCGCCAGCCTGGATTTCGATTTTCTGGCGGGCGAGGCCGCGATTGTGGACCTCAGCGATGTGTGCGGCGACTACGATGTGTACACGCCCGAGATGATCGAGGAGCGGGTGGAGGTGAAAGAGGGCGACATCCTCATCATCCACACCGGCTACCATCATTTTGGTTGGGATCAGCCTTATGGCAACGAAGTGCGTTACATGGTCATGCACCCGGGCCCGGACGCCCGTTTTGCCGAGTGGCTGGTGGAGAAGAAGATCAAGTGGGTGGGCGTGGACTGCGGCAGCGCCGACCATCCCATGAACACCAAAATCCGCGATTGGATGCCCGAGCAGGCCCGCCAGGCCGACGAGCATTTCCAGAAGAAGTACGGCAAGTCCCTGGCCGAGTACTTCACTCCCGACATGTACCAGATGATGCACATCTGGATGTTCCCCAAGGGCATCATTCACGCTGAGTGCATCGGCGGCGACATCGATTTGCTGGTCAACCGCCGCACCCAGGTGGCCTGCTTCCCCTGGCGCTTCGTGGATGGCGAATCCAGCATCGCCCGCATCGTAGCCATGGTGGAGGATGACGAATACGAGGAGCTGATGGCTAAGAAGGCGACCATGCCCAAGACCAAATTCGGCGACGCCTACGATCCCGAGCACGTGAAACGTCTGGGCGGCCGCGGCCGGGCGTATTAACGGAAAGATTGATGATCGAAGATTAAAGATGACGGCGGGCGGCGGTTTCCGCTGTCTGCCGTCTGTCGTCCTTTTTCATGCTTATTGGCCGTTCACGGGCGCTGAGCGGCGTGTTTGACAGGATGTGTGAGGTGTGATAAACAAGGTTGGATGAATTGCCGCTGGCCATTCATCAGTTTATGCAGCGGCCAAGCCACATATACAACCCCAGCAATTACTTCACCCGCCAGCGGGCCATAATACACGAATTCCGCCCATTTCCAGCGGCCTCGCCGGTTAATCAATGATTAGGGCTAACTGCTGTTTGTATAATTAAGGGGGAACAATGATTTTACGGAAGATTCAAGTTTCTAACTTTGGGCCTTTTGCCCATTCCACAGAAATTTATTTTGAAAAGACGATCACTGTTTTTACTGGCGCTAACGATACTGGAAAATCTTCAGCGTTGCGATTACTCGCCTATATGGGGAGTGGAAAGCCTATTCAGGAAGATGATGTAAATTTGGGGCGTCTTTATTCTCCAGAAGGAACTTTTGCTTGGGACGAAGATAAGGATGTGCACTGCATTGCAACATATGAGATTCTTGCCAATCATTCTCCCTACATTTCTCGTGCACCTCGTGCTCTTGAAGCAGGATCTGAAGTAGTTGTAGAAATTCTATTGCCCCCAAGAGTCTTCCAACGCCGCGTTAAAGTGATACGTACTTCAGATGGTAAGAAACTCCCTATTGGGGGGGTAAGCCTACATAAGTTACCTCTCACTTTGTTTTTATCTACTATGGAGGAAGTAAGCCCTGTTATTAATTTGTCTTCTCTTTTAGAAATAGATAGATCTCTCTTGAATCTTGCATTTGGTAAAAAACCGGTTGAACGGCTTACGAAATTGAGTGAGTTGAATTTTCACGGCTTTCTTCAGGAGGGCGAAGAACGTTTGAACTCACTAATCGCACAGATATTACCGCCGTCTATGCAAATGCAGTTTCAGTTTAGAAAGATAAAGGACTCGCCCATGATGTTGGCGCTCCGAGTTAAAGACCAATTAGGGGAATTTACACCTTTTCATATGCGTGGCGCGGGGGTTCGGAAATTGATAAGTATGCTGGTGTACATTCTATCTGCCAAAGAACGGCACCCACAAGAATCGCTTCTTCTTTTGATAGATGAGCCTGAAAATTCTTTGCATGCTGATGCTCAACATACGCTACGCTATTTTTTGGAAGTATTAGCAGAGTCCGATTTATTCCAAGTAATATATGCAACACATTCCTCTTCTATGCTCAATCCTTTGTCTCCCCAATCACTTCGTCTTTTTAGACGACAAAAGCAAGGGGGTCTTACAACATCGGTTGTTTACAATAAGCCTATTCACGATAATTTTAAACTTATACGTGAAGATTTAGGCTTGTTTCCTACAGACTCTTTGCTTTACGCCCCTGTCACGATAATCGTAGAAGGAATAACGGAGCGGCAGGTATTGCCTTTGATACTGTTGAGTTTGGAAAAAGAAAGGGTGGAAGGTTTTGAAGACGTTGGTAAGTTGCTCTCATTGGTGTTTTTTTTGGACGGTCATGGCTCTAGTTTTGAGTTGTGGTGCCGTTTAGCTAAAGCACAAGGGGTTTCACCGATTATTGTTGTGGATGCAGATAAAAAGCGGGAAGTAAACCAGCAAAAGGTACCCGAGAAGCATCCAGATGTTCCTATAATTTTTGTGGGGCATCGTGAGATAGAAGATATCCTCCCACCAAATGTATACTTTGAGGCATTAATGGAAGAAATGGATAATCCAAGTTTAACAAAAGAAGCTTTTGAGAAGTGGCTTGATGGGATAGAGGGGCCGGTGAAGAATGCAAGTCTCACAACTCAGGTGCAATTGTGGCTTACCGACATTGGCGTTGAGCGAATCTACTACAAAGATCGTGTCATGCTTCGCGCTATTGACAAAGCTGATATAAAGGCGATAGCCCCAGAGTCTTTCCGCGAGATAGTGAACGCTATTAAAGCAGGACTTTCCCAATATACCTCTCCCTAACCGTGTATGCAGTGGACGCGGCTTCGCTGTGTGGCAGCAGTGGCGGTTTCGATCCGAAAAATTTTGCCAGCGAAGTTGTTGGATAAATACGTGGGGCGGCCTACGCCAGCGTTAGGCCGTCTGAAGGTATGAAAGATGACAGCGAATTGCACAACCCTCTATCTTGTACGGCACGCCCATGCGGATTGGGAGCCCGATGAAAACCGCCCGCTCTCGAAACGCGGGCGCGAGGACGCCAAAGCGGTTGGCGATATTTTGGAACAGTTCCCAATCGATGCGATTTACGCCAGTCCATATCGACGGGCGTATGAAACGGTGGAGCCGCTGGCGCGCGCGTTGGGTTTGGAAATCAAAGTAGAGCCCGACCTGCGGGAGCGGGCGTTGGGGCGAATACAGCCAGAAGCGTTTGTGGCCGCAGTAAAAAAGACGTGGGATGATCCAATGTTTTCGCACCCGGGCGGAGAAACGAATCTTGCAGCGCAAAAGCGGGGGGTGGCTGTGCTGAATCGAGTGAGAGGGGCGCCCGGGCAAAGCCAGATTGTGCTTTCCACGCACGGGGTTATGATGACATTGCTTTTGCAGTCTTTCGACTCATCGATTGGCTTCTCCTTCTGGGCATCATTATCCATGCCAGACATTTACGCAGTTGAATTTTGCAACGGCGGTCGCATAAAAATGAGAAGGATATGGCGGGTTCGTTCCAATTTGGGGGCAGATTTGCATTTCTTGCCAGAACCTGCCGATTGAAATCAGGGCTGGGGGCAGCCCCCTCCTTTTGTTCCTCCCCCGCTCCGGGACGGGCTGGGGAGGAGATAAGGAAGTTTGATTGGATGGGCCGCTTG
>JALXAF010000230.1 GCA_026992375.1 Anaerolineae bacterium | reverse complement strand
AAATCAGTACTTCACGACTTTCACTGACCCACGATTTGAAATCAGGGTCTGCGTCTAAAGAGCCCGAGTTATGAATGCTCATAAATTAAATCGGTCATCGTGGCGTTCGATACGCCCGCCCGGCGATGAAATCGCCGGGCCACAAAACAGCGCCGGATAAATCCGGCTAGCCCCGCAGGGGCGCTGGCGGCGGACGAAGATCGCGCCGGACCTATAACCGGATTATTTTGTCAATGTTCATTACTCGGCTAGTGTTGCAACAAAAAAGGAAAGTCATTTCCAGACGTGTACTAAGCGCGCCTATACAGGTATCCAGCAAAACGCTCTGCCACGAAGGCTCGAAGGAATGAAGATGATACTTTCTCCTTCGAGCTTTATGTCGTCGTGTCTTCGTGATCTTTGCCTTGCTATAAAGGGGAGTTGCGAACAGAAAAGCTATTGGCGAATAGCGAAAATCGTGTTATACTAAGCTAAGGAGTTAGTGTAGTGATGCCTGAACGACGACTTTCGGTTTGTTACAAGCAAGTGGGTTCCAGGGACAGGTGTGCGCGCATGGGGACTGTCATTGGATCCGTAAACCGGAGTCGTTCTCGTTACGCGTCCTGCACCCGAACACTTTCATCCTCTGGCTGGCTTGCCACAAGCTTCGCCGGATAAACAAAGGAGAGTCTCACCATGACGATGAACATGATTATCCAGACCCACAACGTAGAATTGACAGACTGGCTGAGACAGTATGTCGAAAAGAAGATTGGACGGTTGGAGAAGTATATGCCGGATATCGATGAGGTGAGAGTGGAACTGCGCGAGGAGCCGACCCGCAGCGCTTCGGATCGCGCAGTCGCCCAGGTGACGTTGCGCAGCCGCCGCACCATTCTTCGGGCCGAGGAGCGCTCGGGAGATATGTTCGCGTCCATCGACGCGGTCTCCGACAAGCTCGAACGCCGCATTCGACGATTCAAGGGCAAGCGGGCCCGCAACCACAAGCGGGCCATCGCCGAGGCCAATATCATAGAAGAAACCATATCTCCTGTGGCTGAGTTGCTCATGGAAGAGGAGCAGCCCGTGGATGGCGGCATCGTCCGCACCAAGCGTTTCGAGGTGTATCCTATGGACCCCCTGGAAGCGATCGAGCAGATGGAGCTGCTGGGGCATGACTTCTTCGTCTTCCTCAATGCCGACGAAGGACAGATCAACGTCCTGTATCGCCGTCGCACCGGCGATTATGGTCTGCTGCAACCTGTCATCGCCTGATCAACATCAATTGAATACTTACACGGCCCGTCCCAACCACAGGAACGGGCCGATTTTCTATCCTCTCATTCTCCACCAAGCTTCAGATCATGAAAAATGTGCTCGTCGTTTGCACCGGCAATGTCTGCCGATCTCCCATGGCCAAGGCGCTCATCCGCCGGGAAATCGAAAATCGCAATCTGGCTGAGCAGGTGCATGTGGATTCGGCCGGGACTTACGCCGTGGTTGGCCATCCAGCCAGCGAGGGCTCGGTGAATGCGATGGCGCAACGCGGGTTGGATATCAACGATCATCGCGCCAGGCAGCTCACGGCAGATCTGGTGGAGAACGCCGATCTCATTGTGGTGATGGAGGAGAAGCATCGCCGTTCCATCTTCGTCACCTGGCCGCGGGCGATTGCGAAGACGCTGTTGTTGAGCGAATTATCCGGCGATCATGCTGAGATCGCGGATCCCTATGGCAGGGAACAATGGGAGTACGACGAGACGGCTGTTATTATCGAAGGCTACGTGCAACGGGGCATGACCACGCTGTTGGAGCGGCTGGGGATTTCATTCGAGGCGTAATCGCTACGCATCTCCGGGGCGCTGATTTATTTTTCATCCAGGATTATGGTATAGTTGCGGACATGAGTGCAAGCACCTCACGAGACCCATCGTCGCGGCCCATTGCACTAAGCAATGAGGGCATGCAGGTTCTGGCGACAGCCCAGGCCATTGCCGCGGCTCACGAACAAAAACTACTGAATTCGCACCACATCCTGCTGGGCATTATCGAAACCCCGGATAGCCTGGGGGAGCGAATTCTGGCCCGGTTTCCCATCAAGCTGGAGAATCTAAAAACCCGGCTTTGGGCGTATATCCGGCTGGATGCCGGCGAGGACAAGGAGCCTTATGGCGGCGAATTCTACGGATTCGCCCTCAATGAAGATGGCGCGAGGGCGATGGAGGCGACGGTGCACGAAGCCGAACGGCAGGGCGTCGCGACTATTGATTCTCGGCTGATGATTTTGGGTATGTTGCAGCGGCCCGAGACGCTGGGCGGCGAGATTTTGCGGCAGTTCGGCGTAGGCTATGAGGATTTTCTGCAGCGGGCGGCGTTGCACGAGCCCGTCGCCCGGTCCGCGAGGTCGCGACGTTCCATGAAAAGACGCTCGTTTTCTTCGGGCTCGCCATCGCTCCCCTCCTCGCGGTCGCCGCACATCAGCCCTATTTTCCTGTTGCTGCTGGCCGTTTGGGCGGGATTGGGCTATATGCTCTACGCGGGCATGGGCGATCCGGGGCCGCTGGCGTTCATCTTTGTGCTGGCGGGGTGGATTCTTGCGGTGTCGCTGCATGAGTTCGGGCACGCGTTGGCGGCTTATCTCAGCGGCGATGAGAGCGTGGCGCACATGGGCTATCTGACCCTGGACCCCCTCAAGTACACGCATCCCCTGATGAGCATCATTTTCCCCATCATCTTCCTGCTGATGGGCGGCATTCCACTGCCGGGCGGGGCTGTTTATATCAATCGGGCGGCTATTCGCAAACGTTGGCAGTTGAGCATGATTTCGGCGGCGGGCCCGCTGGCCTCGTTGCTCTTTGGTCTGTTACTGCTGACGCCTTTCATGTTTGGGCTCAGCAAGCAGACGCTGGTTGTCCACGCCGCTTTCTGGCAGGCTATCGCGTTGCTGGCGTTCTTCCAGATTTTCGCGTTTATCCTGAATCTAATCCCCTGGCCGGGCCTGGATGGTTTTGGCATCATCGAGCCTTACCTCTCGCCTACGCTTCTGCGCTACGCCTACATGCTCAGCGGCATGGGCATTTTCCTTTTCTTTTTGCTGTTTGCTTATACGCCTTTCGGCCAATGGGTGGGGGCGTCGGTGTGGGGCGTGATCCAGGCTATTAGCATAGACGCCGCCATAGCTGCTTATCGCGGGTTCGATCTTTTCTTTTTCTGGCAGTAGTGCGAGGGACGTGCAATGATTGCCAAAGGTATTTTTCGAGGAGGTTTGGCTGGCGGGCTGCTGGCGGCGGCATTTTCCGCTCTGGGCGTCATTCCCATCTGCGGTTTCTTCGCCTTTCCTTTGCGCATTGCGGCCTGGGCTTTCGGCGGATATCTGGCCGGCCGCATTGCCATCAACAGCGGCGCCCGCTCGGGCGGCGTGGCCGCGGGCATGGGTGCGGGCGTTATTGCTGGCGTCATCGATGGCGTGGCGAATATCCTGCTTTCTCCTCTGGCCTTTAAGCTGGCAGGCCATCAGATCGAAGGATTGCTATTGCTGCCCGAGCCCATCGTAAAATATTTCGCTTCCCTGGGCGTGGACCTGATGCAGTTGAACACGGTGGGCGGCAGTGTTTTCTTTGCCGTCATGTTTTGCAGCGTGGGCTGGCTGATTGCTGGTCTCATTGGCATGTTGGGCGGGGGCGTGGCCCAGTCGTTGGCGGAGTAATCCGTCAATCAGCGCCCGGAGAGACCGCGTCGGGGGGAGTCCCGGGCGGCGTCTCTACCTTCGCCGCGCGAGAGGCGATGATCTGGCCGAACAACAGGACGACGGCTAGGAAGAGGCTGGCGACAAAGAACGCAAGCAGGGCGATGCTGGTTACGCCGATGAGCTGGGCTTTGAATTGTCCGGGAGCGGGCGCAAAGAAGCCGACTGCGAGCAATCCCCACACCGCGGGCGGGCCGAAGATGGCGAAGATGCCGCCGGGATCGCGCCAGCCTAGCAGTTCATTGATCAACCATGCCGTCAGGATGAACAGCCATGCGCCCATGGCTCCTGTGAGCATGGCCTGAAGCGGCGTCATCCAAGGCAGGCCCGCCAGTGCAGCCCCCCATCCGGCCGCGGCGCTTCGCGCCGTCCAGACACTTTCGGGGCGTCTCGTAATGAACCAGCCGTAGAGAAATCCAATAAGGCCGCCTGCGGCCAGGGCCAGCAAGTCGTTCAATGCTCCCTGCACGGGGGATGAGCCGCCCCATGTTTGCAGCGGCGACGCGACAATCCACCCGACGCCCCCCACGGCCAGCAGGCCCGCGCCCAGCGCGGCCAGAGGACCGCTGCCAGCGCCCTCGTCTGTCGGGCGGGAGCCGCGAAAGGCCAGGAGCGCAGCCATGGCTGCGCCGCCCGCCAACAGCAGGAAGGACGCGCCGCCGAAGTCGCGATAGCCTTCGCCCGCGCCGATACTTTCTCCCAGGTGCATAAGCCAGCCCCCGGCCTGGGTCCAGTTTCCCGCCAACGGGGCGAGGAGCAGGCTCGTCAGCGCAGCGAAGAGAACGCCAACGCCGGGCGTTGTTCGTCGTCCCAGCGCGATCATGGTCAGCAGGCCCGCGGTCGCGGCCAGCGGCAGCGCAGCGAGAAACAATTGCACAGCCAGCGGCGTTTGTGCCCCGGTCATGCCGAATCCCATCCAACCCGCCGCCCCCCACCATGCCAGATTTCCTTCCCGCAGGGGCGTCCATTCCCACACCAGCGCGGCCACATCGGGGTGATCGACGAGGATGCCGACGCCGCCAAAATGCAGGGCGAAACCTGTCGCCGCGTAGCTCGCCAGCGCGATGATGATGGCGATCAGCGATAGCAGCCCGGCTCGCTCCAATTCATCCTCGTCGGACGCGAGCAGGCCCAGGCCGATGGTGGCGAACAGGCCCAGCATGGCGGCCAGCAGCGGCCAGAGAGAAAGGGAGGGGGCGTTGATCATGTGAGGGAAGGGGAAGATATTTGGAGAGCCGCGGTGTCGGGAGGGGCGAAAGGGAGGCTGGGAGGGGAAAATCCCCCTTCGGCTCTCGTGAATTTAAATTTGGGGCGTGGTTCACATGGACGTTTTGGAGCTTGACAAATTGGCTGAGGGAGATTGGATACTGGATATTGAGGATATTGCCCCTGTTCCGGGGTGATTCGAATACCAAGTATCGAATATCAACGATCCTGCGGCGAAAGACCTGACAGAATTTGTCGAGTTCCCAATGGCCAAAATGAACCATGCCAAATTTGGAATTGCTGGGGGCGTTGTCCGTGGCGGAAAGATGATATAAAATGACGCAACGAGCCAGGCCCGAATCAATGATTAATGAGTGATGATTAAAGTGAAAACCACGCTGATTCCATCTTTAATCATTGTTCATTGATTATTGAGCGGCGCCAGCAGCATGATGCCAGATATGAGCAACAACTTTCTTATTTCCGACAACGTCTCTTGTTTTATGAACCCGGAGATCATACCAGATGCCTGAAGCGGGAGCAAAAGCGCCTAGGCTGCTCATCGACGCTATGCTGGGAGATCTGGCCCGGCGGCTGCGGTGGCTGGGCTACGACGCGGCATATCGCAACCATCTGCCTGATGACGAGATGATTCGCATCGCTCGGGAGGAAGGACGTCTGCTGGTGACGCGGGATCGGGAGCTGGCGGGGCGACGGGGCGTGCGCGCGATTTATCTCGCCGCCACCGATTTGGATGAGCAAGTGCGCCAGTTGACGGCTGAGCTCGGGCCTTCGCTGCATCCGCCGCGCTGCATCGCGTGCAATGGCGAGCTGGTTGCGATAACGGTGGCGGAGGCGACGCCGCTGGTCCCGCCCTATGTGGCCCGAACCCAAACCGAATTCATGCGCTGCGTTGGCTGCGGACGGGTTTATTGGCCAGGCACGCATTTACCAGGATTACAGCGCTGGCCGCGAGGAATTTGAGCATCGGCTGCATCGGCAAAATGATCAATTGACAGTATCGAAAAAATCGCTTAAAATGACGCAAATTCCCAATACGAACGCATCGTTGTCTTAAGATTCTTTCCCTTTTACCCATTACCTTACAGGAGGAGAGCCCCATTATGAAGCGAAGAGAATTTCTCAAGACGGCAACAGCCGGGGCGCTGGGCGCCGCCGCATTGACGTTGGTTGGATGTGGGTCCAAAGAGACTGCTGCGCCGACTGAGGAAGCGGCCGCCGCCGGACAGGCCGAAGAGGAGATGAAGAAGGAGGTCGCCAAAGATTCAGCTCTACCCGAACTCAAATGGGAGATGGCCACCAGTTGGCCCGTGGCGCTGGACACCATCTATGGCGGCGCTCAAACCTTTG
>JALXAF010000229.1 GCA_026992375.1 Anaerolineae bacterium | reverse complement strand
CACAGCCGCCAGCAATGCCAATAGTCCTATTCCCATCGAAAGAAACCCCATCTCTTCCCCTCCGCCCTCGACACGCATAGACGCCCCAAACTTTGTTCTGGTAATGCAAAAAGATAGGAATCGTTGGTGAGACAGGTATCGGGTCATAAGGCAATCCTTTCCAATTCGGCAGCGGAGCGTCCACCGCCTCGGGAGGCCGTTGCGTTTCCACAAACAGCCCTGCGCACAAAGCTGTGCGTCTCGCAGATGCAAGATCGGCCCGCAGACCATGGCGCTCGGCTTTAGGTCATCGGGCTCGGATTGTTGGGTTTTGGGGTTGGTATGGTGAGAAATGAACGTATTGGAAGCTTTGACAAATTGGCTGCGAGAGAATGGATACTGGATATTGGATATTGGGTATTTTCCCTGTTTTGGGGCGATTCGAATACCCAATATCGACTATCAAATATCGACTATCCTGTCACGAAAGAGATGGCATCATTTGTCAAGTCTCTCGTGATCAAAAATGAACCACACTGTATTTTTATTGTACCCTGAATTCCTTTTCCAGAGCAACGATGATGGATTGAGTCATGGCCTCGGCCAGAATGAAACGGAATTGTTCCAATGCACCCGTGTCCGCAGCCTGGGCCAGCGCTGGTTCGATAGGGAATTGAGCCAGCAGAGTCGCGCCCATATCCGGACTCAGTTGAATTTGTGCCTGGCCGGTCTGGGCCTTGCCTATTCTGGCGTCGCTGACTGCGCCCCAAGCATTGATACAAGAGGGCCAACCTTCTGGCCACGGGGGACGCTGCAGGCCAAGGATGTGCAGTTGGCAATGCTCCTTTACCGCACCGCCGACTGCACAGAGACGCACAGCGCCGACGCCAGGCGTGGATAAACCCGCGTTCGCGGGCAGGCAGGATGTATTAGGCAGTGCAGGGAATAAGTTTGTGGTCTTGCAAATAGACAGCCCCGCAAACCCGGGGATGGTTGCGGGGCTGATGAGTGAGAGAGAAGGCCAGTCGGGTATCTGGGTGCTGGTGGAATATGAGTATATGCCCGCTGTGAGACTTGCCGTCGCGTCGATGGGCGTCTTCGGCCTCGGATGGCGGCGGCCTCGACTCAGTCTCCCAAGCCGGTCACGTCGAGGGGATTGGGTTTTTGTACGCCCAGAGGCGAGCCTGTGAATTGTTTAAGCTGGCCCTTGCTGGCAACCGCGGGCGGACGATAAGCCGGGTCCGAGGGGGTGGGGCCAGAAACCGGGTGAGGCGGTTCTACACGGATCTGGCGCCCCCCATTATCCGGGCCTCGCACTATCCATTGCTTCACTACCAGGCCGAGGCCAGCCAGCCCGGCCAGAAGCCCCAACCAAAGCGCCTTGGATACTCCAGAGCTCCCCGTCGCCTCGAAACCACGCAAGGTGATGGTGGTTGGGCCCACATTGTTGCCCACGGTCCAGTCCGACAGTTCTGAGATGCCATTACGGGTGACGGTGCTGGATGTGGAACTGGTGCGAGCGCAATCCCAACCGCCGCCGGAGCCGGAGCCTTCCAGCCATTTGCAAACCTTGGCCGCGGTATGGGGCGTAATGTTGTGGGGCAACGTCAGGTTGATCAAATAGTCAGGCGTGGCTGGGGTGACGCCATCACTTTGCAAGGCGCTTATCTTCCAGTACTTGCCGGTCTTGGTGCCGCTGCCGCCGCTGGCGCCGGTGGCATTGGGATGATCGCTGTCCACTTCTTCCACATACAGGTAAGCCAGGTCCGTGCCGGTGTTGGCCACCTCAATCTCCACGTTGGATTGGGTGCTAAAAGTGTAATCGCCGCCATTTTCTGCGCTTTGCGTTTCGCCAGAGCACCCCTTGCCGCCGTCGGTGATGGTCCAGCCGTCCGAATTGATCATCTCGTCTCTGGACACCTCTCCGGTACAGTAAGTGCTGTTGCCGCCAGAGAACGTAACGCCGTTTTGCAGGGTTTGCGCATTCCAGCCGTTGAGCAGGGCGTCGTAGTTGGCGGTGGAGAGCGTAACATCGTCGAACATCCCCGTTGCGTCGGTGAGTGATGAAACATCCCAACTGCCAATGTCCTGGTCGAACGAGCTGGCCATCTCGAACATGTAGCTCATGTTCGTGACGTTACCGGTGTCCCAACCGCTGATGTCCTGGTTGAAAGCGTGCGCCGCACTGAACATGGAACCCATGTGCGTCACATTGCTGGTGTCCCAACCGCTAATATCCTGATTGAAGGGACTGGCTTCAAACATGACGCTCATGGCCGTCACGCTGCTGGTGTCCCAGCCGCCGATGTCCTGATCGAAGCCGCTATTGGAGAACATACCGCTCATATTTGTCACATTGCTAGTGTTCCAATTGCCGATGTCCTGGTTGAAGGAGTGGGCAAAGCTGAACATACCGCCCATATCTGTCACATTACTGGTGTCCCAACCGCCAATGTCCTGGTTGAATGCGTAGGCATTGTAAAACATGCTGCTCATGTCTGTCACGCTGCTGGTGTCCCAGCCGCCGATGTCCTGGTTAAAGGCGCCGCCTCCTGGGGATCCTTGGAACATATAGCTCATGTCCGTCACGCTGCTGGTGTCCCAGCCGCCAATGTCCTGGTTGAAGGCGTAGTGACCCTGGAACATGCCGCTCATATCGGTGACATTACTGGTGTCCCATCCACCGATGTCCTGGTTGAATGCATAGGCATTGTAGAACATGCTGCTCATGTCCGTCACGCTGCTGGTGTCCCAGCCGCCAATGTCCTGGTTGAAGGCGTAGTCCTCCCCGAACATGCTGCTCATGTCCGTCACGCTGCTGGTGTCCCAGCCGCCAATGTCCTGGTTGAAGGCGCTGTCGCTCCAAAACATGCCGCTCATATTTGTGACATTGCTGGTGTCCCAGCCGCCGATATCGCCGTTGAATGCGTCGGCACTCTCGAACATGCCGCTCATATCGGTGACATTGCTGGTGTCCCAGCCGCCAATGTCCTGATTGAAGGTGCGAGCGCCGGCGAACATGTAGCTCATATTTGTAACATTGGAAAGATCCGGCGCATCGGCGGCTGGAATAGTCAGATTGTTGCAGCCATGAAATGCATGCGCCATTGAAGTCCATTGGCCCGTTCCCCATTGTTCTACGGTCAGAAGTTTTTCCTTGTCTCCGTCGCCGTTGAAGTAGATGCGGGGGAAGCCGGTTTTCGCCCCGGTGTTGTCCTTGATGCGGATGGTATACGTGCCCGCGGCGCTATAGTTACAGGTGTAATCACCGGTCACCCCGGTCGATTCATCTGTGCCGTCATCATTACAGTCCACATTGTAGTTATAGGTTTCGCCCGGGTAAGTTGGGATAGTAAATTGGGTGTCAGAAGAAGATCCCGGGTTATCCGTCTTGACGGTGATCACAAAGTCATCACCCGACGCTGCGTGGGCCAGTGCAGCGAAGGTCAATACCGCAGCCAGCACTAACACCAATGAAAGGATCGTCAAGAGTTCATAGCGTTTCATTTGATACTCCTTTTTATTTGGAAGAGGATGGTGGAACGATCGATTGCTTGATGAGGGGATGGTTATCGTATGATTCCTGGCTGACCAAAGGGTCGGACCAAAATTATCATGGCGTTCATTTCGTAAACAGCCACATAATTGGGAGCAGTCGCTTATAGCGGTTACTCAGCGTTGGCGGATCACGCAACATCGGAGACGCCTGCGTCGCGCTTCGCAAGTGCGATTCACCTCTCGCTTTCACGCCGGGCGCCATGTCCGCTCAACTCGCCCGTAGACGTTGACCGGGCCCGACCATCTCGCGTTGCTCTGGATATTGCCACGCTGACATCGCCGGGCGCCTGCGCATGTCCTGAATGCTTCTGCAGGAACGAAGGCTCGTCGTTCAAAGAGCCTGGGGACGGGAAAGCACGCCCTGAATGTGGCCGCAGTGTCACACGCATGATTCGGGAGCGGCGGCAGGGGCCTCGCGACCTCCTCCGACCGTAATTGGACACCCCAGTCAATTCAAAAAGAAAGGTTTCAGTGCTCTTTTAACCTCCATAACTACGTCCTCAGGATATTGGTCACGTACAAAATCTACTTTTCCTATTTCCATCACGTCCTGTAACCACCACGCACCATCACTGCGCAATATTTCTTCTATTGAAGGCATCACTATCAAGATGATCAGGTCATGGCTGGCGTCGCAATATGTAGCAGCGTAATCATTACCGGTCGCAATTTTGCCGTAATATCCACCTGGATTGGTTGGAGACCAGGTGATATTTGAGGCAGATCGTATGTCTCTATTATCATCTTCTTCCGTTATCGCAGTGATGCGAAGTTTTGTTTTCATCATCTAATTGAATTTGGAAAGCGTTCAGGTTAGAATAGTTCATCCGTTAATCATACGTTCTGAAAAGTAAAGCCTACCGACATTCCACTAGAAGAAATCCAGCGCTTCGCGGCGCTCTCTCGCCAAAGAGTCTTGTGCCCCTGCGCCGCGAAGCGCTGGAAGTGAACTACACGCTGTCACCCAAAAAACGGCGCTCTCGCCTCGCCGCCAAACATCGGGTTTTCAACGTCTCTGAGGATCATGGTACTATATCGTGCATGAACATTGCGTGATTGTTGCGTAACGTGATCGGGTTCTCATTGACGCCATTGCCATGAAGTCATTCTTCCCCCGCTTCCAGTTCAATATCAAAGAATTCGCTGCTGATTTGAGATCGCACGTCTTCGGAAGCCAGGCGGCCGCGGCCCGGTATTTCGGCGTGCACCCCTCCACCATCTCTCGTTACGAGCGCGAAACCGCTGGCGAGCGCATGACGCCGCCAGCGGGCTATCTGGCTGAACTTGCGCGATTGTTGATCATTCGTAAAGCCGGGAATGGGGCGGACGCCCGGGCGTTGCGTGATGGGTTGTTGCACGAAATCAATGCAGCCTTTCGCTCCGCTTATCCAGAACAAAGTCTTCTTCCACATTGGCGGGCGTTGGAGGCTTTGGCGGATACATTCATGGAGCGTCAAACAGGAGGGACGCCCGATTCACAATCTGTTGAAACCAGTGCGCATCAAGATTGGGGCGATGCGCCCTTGCAGGAGCTATTCTTCGGTCGCGAAGCGACCCTGGCCCGATTGCAACGCTATCTCATCCATGAGCCGCGACGACTGATCGGTCTGTGGGGGGCGGGAGGCGTGGGCAAGACAGCCCTCGCCGCCCGCTCCGCCCAGGCGGCCGCGGATCAATTCGAATACGTCATCTGGCGCTCGTTGCGCAACGCGCCAACCCCCACCGAATTGATGCAAGGATGCCTCTTGTTTCTGCAAGGCCAGCAGAACGCGCCGCAAGATATGGACGTCGAAGCGTTGATGACAGCCCTGCTGGCCTTTTTTCGCGAACATCGCGTGCTGCTGGTGTTGGATAATCTGGAAACGATTTTGCAGACAGGCGCGCCCGCAGGACACTGCCGGGAAGGCTATGAAGCCTATTGCGAGCTGATCCGGCGTCTGGGCGAAAGCCCCCATCAAAGCAGCGTCATCCTCACCAGTCGCGAACGCCCGGGCGTCTTCTCTCGCTGGCGAGCCTCCTCCTCCGTGGCGTCCATCCAGCTCGAAGGGCTGAGCCTGGAGGCCAGCAAACGCTATCTGGCCGAGTTGGACGTCGGACAGATCGATGACGCCTGGACGTCTCTTATCCGTCAGTATGGCGGCAATCCCCTGATGCTGGCCCTGAGCGTCGAGATCGTGCAGCAAGTGTTTGGCGGCGACGTATCGGCTTTCTTGCGCAGCGAACAATTGACCGTGGGAGACATCTGGGCGCTGCTGGATGAGCAGATCAAGCGGCTTTCCGCTCTGGAATGGGAGATCATGGCCTGGCTGGCCATCGAGCGGGAGCCTGCGTCGATCTCCGTTTTGATGGACGATATCCTCGATGATTTTTCCTGCGGCGATGTGCTCTCCGCCCTCACCTACCTGCGACGTCGCAACCTGGTCCAATCCACGGGCGAGGGGTTCTCCTTGCAGAACGTGATCATGGAGTATGTCACGGCCCGGTTGCTGCAAATCATGCTCGAAAGCATCCGCAGTGGCGATGTGGGCGGTCTGGATCGTTTTGCCCTGATGAAAGCGTCGGCGCTGGAATACGTGCGCATCCATCAATTGCACATCTTCATCGATCCGCTTTTGAAATCCCTGAGGGTAGCCTATGGCGCCACGGCCGCGCATGACCGTCTGCTTGCGCTAAAAGAGGCGTTGCAACAGACAAATCCTCCGCTGCCAGGTTATGCTGGCGGCAATATCGCCAACCTGCTGGCCCGATTGAACGGCGATTTGGAGCACATCGACCTCTCGCGACTCGTCCTACGACAGGCGCATTTTCGGGGTGTGAGAATGCGCAGCGCTTCGTTGCGGGGGACGCATCTGCTGAACGCCAGCTTCTCAGATGTGTTCAGCACCGTCTATGGCCTTGCCTTCAGCCCCGATGGGCGGTTTCTGGCAGCAGGCATGGATAGCACTGAAATCAGGCTCTGGCGGATGCCCGAGGGCGTCCAGGAGCAGGTTTTGGCCGGGCATGAAGACACGGTGAGAAGTGTGGCGTTTAGCCCGGATGGGCGGTTGCTGGCCAGTTGCAGCGATGACCAAAGCATTCGTCTGTGGGAAGTAGCCACGGGACGATGCCTGGTCACTTTGCGCGGGCATGAGAATCGGGTGCGTTCTATGGCTTTTTCCCCCGATGGGCGTTATCTCTGGAGCACGGGCGATGATGGCAGCGTACGGCAATGGGATATCGCTCGCAAAAAGACGGTGCGCGTGCGGGGCCGACATTTGTCCAGCGTTTGGTCTCTGGCGGTTAGCGCCAATGGCGAGTGGGTGGCCACGGGCGGGCGTGGTGAAGTCATCCATCTATGGCCAGCCAGTGGCGTTGCGTCCCCACGCAGCATTCCCACCCCCGGCTACACCATCTGGTCCCTCGCGTTTCATCCCTACCGTCCGTTGCTGGCAGCAGGCCTGGACCCGGAAGGCCTGAGGATATGGGATCTGCGCACACTGCAAGAAGTCCAGCGTCTTTCCGGGCCACGCGGTATTGTCTGGTCTCTGGATTTTAGTCCTGATGGCGACTTTTTGGCCTCAGTCCATGACGATCGCACGGTTCGCGTTTGGTCTGTGGCCGACTGGAGGATACATCGTACGATGCTAGGTCACACCTCCTCCCTGCGCTCGGTCGCCTTCAGCCCCAGCGCCCGCACGCTGGCCAGCGGCGGCATAGATCGTACGATTCGGATTTGGGATCGGGCCAGCGGCGACCCCCTGCGCGTTTTCTCCAGCGATTACGGCTCCATCACCTCCCTGGCATTTGATGCGTCGGGACGACACATCGTGACCGGCAGCAAAGACAGGCTGTTGCGCATCTGGGACGCCGACGCGGGCAAGCTCCTGCATCGCCTCGGAGGGCACGCCGATATCATCAATGCAGTGGCGGTTTCTCATAACAAATTCCTCATCGCCAGCGGCGGCGAGGATGGTTTGCTCCTCTTGTGGGATGGTCTGACCGGTCGCTTGCTTCGCAAAATAGCGTTGGGCGCGTCGGTGTTGTCCGTCGCCTTTAGCCATGATGATCGATGGCTGGCGACCGGAGACGCTGATCATCTGGTGCGTGTGTGGGATCAAGCCACGGGCGAGCTACTGGCGCAGTTGGAAGGACACACATCCTGGGTGCAAGGCCTGGCTTTTTTGCCTGATGGCCGCCTCGTCAGCGGCGGCGATGACGCCATGATTTACATTTGGGATGTGCACGCGGGACGCCGTCTGGCAACCCTTGCCGGCCACGAAAGTTGGATTATGTCGCTGGCTGTCAGCCCCGATGGACGCAGGTTGGTCAGTGGCGGCGATGATGAGAAGGTTCTGGTCTGGGATATCGAAACCGCCCAGGTGCTGCACGCCATGACCGGCCACGCGACCATCGTTTGGGATGTGGCCTGGGCGCCTGATGGGAAGCAGGTGGGCAGCGTCAGCGCGGATATGCGCGCCGCCTTGTGGGACGCAGAAACGGGCCGCCTGCTACACTGGCTGGATGCCCGCGGTTACCGGCTTACCAGCATCGATTTCGATCCACGCGGGCGTCGTCTCGCCATCGCCGGAGAAGAAGAGACGATTCGACTATGGGATACGCAAAGCGGGCGGCTGCTGAGCGTTATGGGGCCCGACCGGCTGTACGAAGGCCTCGACATCACCGCTGCCCGAGGGCTGACCCCAGCCCAACGGGCATCGCTGCTTGCGCTGGGCGCGGCGGAGAGAACGATGAAGAGGTGACGCTCCTCGCTCCGGGCGCCTGTCCCGCGCGTGGGGCGTTTCTCGCCCAAAGCTCTTCCGGGACTTGTAGCCCGCATCTCCGGGCGTTGAACGAAGAATGGGGGAGAATCATCGTCACGGAGCTTCAATTGTTGCTGTCTTCCCAAATGCACCCCAGATTTTCATTCAATCGGTTTCTGCTCTATAATCTGGGCATCCATCGTTTATCCTCTGTAAAAAAGGAACATTTATGTTTGAAAAGCAAATTGGCATCGATCTTGGCACCGTCAATGTTCTCGTTTATGTGGCGGGCAAAGGCGTTGTCCTGCAAGAACCCAGCGTGGTGGCTGTCTCCACTCGCGATAGTAAAATCGTGGCCGTGGGGGCCGATGCTGCGGATATGATCGGCCGCGTGCCCGAAAGCATCAAGGTTTTCCGCCCTGTGCGAGATGGCGTCATTGCCGATTACTTCGTCACAACTTCGATGCTGCGACATTTCATTCGCAAAGTGGTGGGGCGTAATCCACTATTTCGTCCTCAAGTGATGATGAGTTCGCCCAGGGGCATCACCAGCGTTGAGCGTCGGGCAGTGTATGATGCAGCCATCAACGCTGGAGCCAAAGAGGCTTACCTTATCTCAGAGCCGTTGGCCGCAGCGTACGGCGCAGGCCTTCCCATCCACACGCCCACGGGTAACATGGTCGTGGACCTGGGAGGCGGCACCACCGAGGCGGCGGTCATCTCCATGAACGATATCGTCGTGTGGAGCAGCGTGCGCGTGGGGGGCAATCGCATCGATCAGGCAATTACCAACTATATTCGCAAGAAATATAATTTGATTATCGGCGATCAGACGGCGGAGGAGTTAAAGATTCAAATCGGATCAGCCACCCCGCTTGAGGACGAGCTGACGCTGGAGGTGCGGGGACGCGATCAGGTGAAGGGGTTGCCCAGAACGATCACCGTCACATCTGAAGAAGTGACCGAAGCTATTTCGGAGCCGATGCGCGCCATCATCAACACGGTGAAGCAAACTTTAGAGAAAACGCCGCCCGAGTTGGCTTCCGATATCATCGATCGAGGCATCGTGCTCACCGGCGGAGCCGCTCAATTGCGCAACATCGATGCGCTGCTAACGAAGGAGACGGGCGTGCCCTGCTATGTGGCCGATAACCCCATCGCCTGCGTAGTCATCGGCGCTGGGTTGGCGATAGAGAATCTGGAAGTGATGCGGCGGTTTTTGCCAGAGATTTGATATTCCTCGCTCATGCAGAGATGTTACGAATGCACACCGATTTCTGGCATGGTTCACTATTATTCAAAACGATCTTGTAATTGCTAAGGTCGTTGGCCCCAATCATCCTCTTTTGTCATGGGAACTCGACGACGCGAAGGCGCGAAGGGTGGAAAATAGGGATTTTCTTCGCGTTTTCGTCCTTTCGAGTCTTCGTGGCAAGGCGTTTCCGAGGCCGAATCAAGCCACCCGAACGATTACGTAGAAAATTCAATAGCTCGGAGGAGCTGGGGCAAGCCCGGCTGAGAGGGTGACCGCATTCGTCACCGACCCCTGAACCTGATCCGGATAATGCCGGCGTAGGAACCGACATCCACAGCAACGATTCGAAAGCCACTTGCCCCATTCCGGCAGGTGGCTTCTTTGCTATTGGATGCCATCACTTCCGCCATCCGCCCGTCATCTCTTCACTCCCTCCCTGTTTCTCATGCCCCAGCGTATCATCCTTTTCGCCAATGGCGATTTGCCTTATCCCGAACAAGACCGCGCGCTCATCCGTCCGGGCGATTTCATCCTCTGCGCCGATGGCGGGACCCGCCATGCCCTGGCCCTGGGCCTGACGCCCGACCTGATCATTGGCGACCTGGACAGCGTGGACGCCCAAACCGTGCTCCGATTGCAGAAGGCGGGCGTCGAAATCCGCCAATTCCCCCGTGATAAAGATTACACCGATCTGGAGTTGGCCCTCTTTGCCGCCCAGGACCTGCGCCCGGATGAAGTCATCCTGCTGGGGGCGCTGGGCGGACGTCTGGATCAAACTTTAACCAACATCTTTCTGCTGGCCCGCCCCGAGTTCGCCCCCCTCGACATCATGCTGGCTTCCGGTGCAGAGCGAGCGCGCGTCGTTCGGGATGAGATAACGCTGCGCGGGCGTCCGGGCGACATCGTCTCGGTGCTGCCCCTCACGCCCGACGTCTCGGGATTGACTTATCATTTGGGCCTGCGCTGGCGGTTGACCGACGCTGCGTTGCCCTTTGGCCACAGTCGCGGCGTCAGCAACGAACTCATCGCGCCAGAGGCCCGCATCACCCTGCGCTCAGGCGTGATTTTGGTCATCCACCGGGCCATGATGTGACGATCTCTTTCCGTTTCGAATCGGAGGCTTCCATGAAAAATCACTTGCGACTCATCCTTGCCATTCTGGCGCTAGCGTTAGCCGGATGCGCGCAGGAATTGCCCAAAGCGGGCATGCCCACGCCCATCGAAGGCGGCGGCAAGCCCATCCCGCCGAAAGAAACCCCGACGACATCTGCCAAACAGGCGGCTCCGACCCCCGTCGCCGCCGCCGTCGAACTGACCCTGGTCACCCACGACAGCTTCGACGCCAGCGAGGAGGTCATTCGCCAGTTCGAGGAGGAGGCGGGCGTCAAGCTCAATATCCTCAAGAGCGGCGACGCTGGCGAAATGGTGAACATGCTGTTGCTTTCTAAAGATGCGCCTTTGGGCGATGTGGTCTACGGTGTGGACAACACATTTCTCAGTCGGGCGCTGGAAGGCGGTCTGTTTCAGCCCTACGACGCGCCCGCCCTGGCCGACATCCCCGACCGCCTCAAGCTGGACCCTGAAAATCGGCTGCTGCCGGTTGATTTCGGCTATGTCACCCTCAACTACGATATTCAGTGGTTCAAGGATCACGATCTAGCGCCGCCCACCGACATCGCCGATCTCATCGAACCGGCCTACAAGGGCCTGACCGTGGTGGAAAACCCGGCTAGTTCGTCGCCTGGCCTGGCGTTTTTGTTCACCACAGTCTGGCGCTATGGCTATATCGGCGAATACACCTATCTCGATTACTGGCGCGATCTCAAGGCCAACGACGTGCTGGTCACCGACGGCTGGAGCGACGCGTATTTCGGGCAATTCACAGCCGGTTCGGGGGGCGAAGGCGATCGCCCCATCGTGGTGAGCTACGCCACCAGCCCCGCCGCGGAAGTCTTTTTCAACAATCTCACCGAACCGCCCACCGCCAGCGTCAACACCCCCGGCAATAGCTTCGAGCAGGTGGAATTCGTAGGCATCCTGGCCAACAGCCCCAAACAGGAGGCGGCCCGCAAACTGGTGGATTTCCTGCTCAGTCCCGCCTTCCAGGAGGACATTCCTCAGCACATGTGGGTGTATCCGGCCAATGGCAAGGCGCAGGTGGGCGAACTATTCGAACGCTGGGCCCAGATTCCGGCTGATCCTGTGCAGCTTTCGCCCGATGAGATCGCGGCCCATCGCGAAGCCTGGATCGAAGGCTGGACCGACGTCATGTTGCGGCAATGAGCAATCCTCGCTGTCCTTTGTGCGGCCGGGCGACGACGCGATTGTTGATTTTCGCGCCCGATTATCGCACGGGCGACGCCCGACGACACGGGGTGTGGTTGTGCCCGCACTGCGATGTGGGCGTCACCGCGTCGGCCTGGGATGACCAGATCCGCTCCCGGGCCTACGACCAGGGATATGAGCCCCATCTCACTCGCAGCCGCCCGGCCGCGGGCCTGCGCAGCCGCGTGGCCGCGACCATCCGGGCCGGATTCGGCTATCCCCAGCCCCATGCACTGCCCCTGCCTGACGCTCTGGCCCGATTGCTGGCCCGCATTCGCGGCTGGACATGGCACCCGCCCACGCCGCCACCGGGCCGCTTGCTAGATGTGGGCTGCGGCAGCGGCGCGTATGGAGCCAGCCTTATCCGTCTGGGGTGGCGGGTTGATGGCGTGGAGCCGGACGCGCGGGCCGCAGCGTTGGCCCGCCAGCAGGGCGTGAACGTGCAGACGGCGCGGGCGGAGGACGCGAAACTGCCCCGCGCGGCGTATGACGTCATCACCCTGTGGCACAGCCTGGAGCACATGGAAAACCCCCTGGCGGCCCTGCGCAACCTGCGCTCGGCCCTAAAGCCGGAAGGCTTGCTGCTGGTGGAGGTTCCCAATCGGGCCGGGTGGGGCGCAGCCCTGACCTGCGAGTACTGGTATCACTGGGATCTGCCCCGACACCGCGTGCATTTCACTCCCGCCAGCCTGAGCCTGGCCCTGGCGGAAGCGGGATTTCATGTTCACCGAATGCAGCACATCCCCAATCCCCACGGCCTAGCGGGCGCGCTGAACTACCGTTTCGGGCGGCGCAACGCCCTGACATTGGCCCTGGGCTGGCTCTTCGGAACGACCGCCGCGTTTTTTCATCGCGGCGATGTCATTCGGGCCGTGGCGCAACCATCAAAAGTGTAATCCCCCGTCAAACAAGAGCAATGCGCAGCCTTTTGCCCAGAGCGATGGCGGCTTTCTCCATCGTTGCGAGCGTAACCGCGTGATTGTCAGGGTCCAGTACCCTGTCCACAGCAGCCCGGCTGGTGCGCATGCGGCGGGCCATTTCTGATTTGCTGAGGTGCTGCTGTTCCATTAGTTGTCGAATCTGAAAAGCGAGAACGCGTTTTGCAGCGACCGATTCCGCTTCTTCGAGAATGCCCTCCTCTTCCAGAAAATCATCGAGAGAGCTTCCAATATATTTTTCATCAATCATGTTGCTTACCTCGTAATTGCACTGTACCATAATTGGTGCATGTCTGCAATCCCTGCGATGAAACTCACCTTTGTCAAACGCTGGCTGTTGGCCGTTATTCCCCTCATTTTCCTGGGGCTGTTCTTCGTTTATCCCATCCTCGCGATTTTCAAGATCAGTCTCTTTCCCGGTGGGCGATTCGACGCGGAGAGTCTGCGGGCGTTGTGGGAGAAGCCCTATTACCTGAAAGTCCTCTGGTTCACCTTGTGGCAGGCCGCGCTCAGCACCTTGGGGGCGCTGGCCCTGGGGTTGCCCGCGGCTTTCGTCTTCGCCCGCTTTCGTTTTCCGGGCAAAAAGCTGTTGCGGGCGCTGGTGACCCTGCCCTTTGTCATGCCCACGGTGGTGACCGCCACCGCGTTCATCGCCCTCATCGGGCCGCACGGGCTGGTCAATCAGGCGCTCATGGCGATGTTTCATCTCGAAAAGCCGCCGATTCAGCTCCTGCACACCCTCTGGATCATCCTCATGGCGCATGTCTTCTACAATACATCGGTGGTGATCCGCATGGTGGGCGGCTTTTGGGCGAATATGGATCCGCGACAGGAAGCTGCGGCCGCGGTGCTGGGCGCGGGCCCGTGGCGACGCTTGCGTCACATCACCCTGCCTTTGCTGGCCCCCGCCATCCTTGCGGCCAGTTTGCTGGTTTATCTCTTCAACTTCACCTCTTTCGGCGTGATTTTGATTCTGGGCGGGCCTCGATTCGCCACCATCGAGGTGGAGATTTATCGCACCGCGGTACGCCTGTTCAATCTGCCCGTGGCCGCGGCCCTCTCCATCGTGCAAATGGCTTTTACGCTGACCATGATGGCGATCTACACTCGCTTGCAGCAAAAGATGACCGCGCCCCTGGAGTTCCAGGCCGCGAAGCGCACCCAGCGCCCGCCCCGCACTCGCAGCGAAAAACTGCTGACTTTCGGGGTCTTCGCCCTGTTGGGGATTTTTCTGCTTTCACCCCTGCTGGCCCTGATCATCCAATCCTTCACCCTGGGCGGCGGCGTCAACCTGGCCCATTATCGGACGCTGTTCGTCAATCGCACCGGTTCCATCTTCTTCGTCACTCCCATCGAAGCGGTGCGCAATTCCCTGGTCTTTGCGCTGGTCACCATCCTTTTTTCGGTGATCATCGCCCTGCCCGCGGCCTACCTGCTAGCTGAACCCGCCCCACGTCGCTTTTCCCTGGCCCGGCTGCTGGATCCTCTGTTCATGCTGCCCCTGGGAACCAGCGCGGTCACCCTGGGCTTTGGTTACATCGTAGCCCTGAACCATCCGCCCCTGAATCTGCGGGCCAGTCTGCTCATCGTTCCCATCGCCCACACCCTCATCGCCTTTCCCTTCGTGTTGCGGGCCATTCTGCCGGTGCTGCGAGGAATGAACCCTCACCTGCGAGAAGCGGCGCGGATGTTGGGGGCCAACACGACGCGCGTGCTGCGCCACATCGATCTTCCCATCCTGCGGCGTTCATTGCTGGTGGGCGTGGTCTTCGCTTTCACCATCAGCATGGGAGAATTCAGCGCCAGTCTGCTGGTCACTCGGCCCCAGTTCCCCACCGTGCCCGTGACCATCTATCGACTTTTGGGGCAACCGGGCGTCAGCAATTTCGGGCAGGCCGTAGCCATGAGCGTCATCCTCATGCTGGCGACGGCCACCGGGTATATCGCCATCGAGAATCTGCGTTATGGCGACGTGGAGGAATTCTGAGGGGGCATTTTGCGGGGGACGTGGCCGAACATATCTCCCCACCTCATGTCTTGTTGAGTAAGCAGTTACGCGAGGCACTACACAAAACCCCCGCCTCGACCGAGACGGGGGTTGGTTTTTGAGGCGGGAATGGTGATCAAACTAGGCCCTGATCCAACATGGAGTCGGCAACTTTGACGAAGCCAGCGATGTTGGCGCCCACCTGCAGGTCACCGGGCACGCCATAAGCTTCGGCGGTCTCCCAGGCCTGACGGTGAATGGCGATCATGATGTTGTGCAGCCGATTGTCCACTTCTTCGCGACTCCACTGCAGGCGCAGGCTGTTCTGCGACATCTCCAGGCCGGAGACCGCGACGCCGCCCGCATTTGCGGCCTTGGCCGGACCGTAGAGAATCTTGTGCTGCTTGTAGATTTCGATGGCCTCGGGCGTGGAGGGCATGTTCGCGCCTTCCGAGACGACGAAGACGCCGTTATCCATGAGATGCTGGGCGTCCTTGCCATTGATCTCGTTCTGGGTGGCGCTGGGGAAGGCCAGCTCAGCCTTGTGATTCCACAGCGGGTTGTAATCCAGGCTGGGATCCACGGGGGTGTACACCGCGTTGGGATACTTCTCGGCGTATTCCTTGATGCGGCCGCGACGCACGTTCTTCAGCTCCATGATGTAGGCCAACTTTTCACGGTCGATGCCCTCTTCGTCATAGATGTAACCGCTTGAGTCAGAGACGGTGACAGGCTTGGCACCGTAGTCCAACAGCTTTTCGATGGTGTATTGGGCCACATTGCCAGCGCCCGAAACCAACGCCACCTTGCCATCCAGGGTGTCGTTGCGGGTCTTCAGCATCTCATCGGCAAAATACACCGCGCCATAGCCGGTGGCCTCGGGACGAATGAGGCTGCCTCCCCAGTTCAGGCCTTTACCCGTAAGCACCCCGGTGAACTCATTGCGCAGCTTCTTGTACATGCCGAAGAGGAAACCGATTTCGCGGCCGCCTACACCGATATCGCCCGCGGGCACGTCGGTGTTCGGGCCGATGTGGTGGAATAACTCCATCATAAAGCTCTGGCAGAAGCGCATCACCTCGGTGTCGGACTTACCTTTGGGATCGAAATCGGAGCCGCCCTTGCCACCGCCCATGGGCAAAGTGGTGAGAGCATTCTTGAAGACCTGCTCGAAGGCCAGGAACTTGAGAATGCTGAGGTTGACAGAGGGATGGAAGCGCAGGCCACCCTTGTAAGGGCCGATAGCGCTATTCATCTCGATGCGGAAGCCGCGATTGACGTGAATTTCACCAGCATCGTCCATCCACGGCACGCGGAACATCACCACCCGCTCGGGTTCCACAATGCGCTCCAGCAGCTTGGCCTGACGGTACTCGGGATGGCGATCCAGGGCAGGCTTGATGGACTCGTAAACCTCCATCACCGCTTCGAAAAACTCCGGCTGGTTGGGATCACGTGCTTGCACGTATTCCAGGAAAGCGTCCATTTTGTTTGTTCTCCTTTTTTGTTACACAGGATTGAAAAGGGTTGAAGTGTTGGTGTATTCGAAAAAGAAGACCCGCCAACCAGGCATATCCCTATGCCTGGTCGCCGGGTTTTCTGTTCGACGAAAGCAATACGGCATCGCGCCTCGACGTCTCGCCAACAACGCTCCCTCCACGCGAAAACACCCGCCTCAGCGACATCAGAGGCAGGGTGCGCGAAACCTGTTGAGCAATGCCGCCATGGCACTTCCCAGGATAAAGCTGTGCAATTGCAGAGGCAGTTATAGTCATTAAGCGAAACGTCATTGTCACGCTACACTTTTGGACGCACAGGGATGGGTGAGGTGCGTCTACGAAAGCAATATACCACATCGCCAAAGATTTTGACAAAATTCGCGGCGCCAATCCGCACTTTTTGGCGTAAGACTGACAGCCACTCGTCTTTGCTTGAAACGAGAGAAAAGTGCGATAATGTCTCCCAATGACCGTCCTGGTCTATTGTGACGCATTTTGCAAAACCCGCTCCTCATAATGATATCCAACTCAATACAATGAAAACACAACAATCCCATCGATTTGCCGATTTTCTGAAACGGTATCCAGCATTCGACAGCATCCCCCTCCTGAACACCTTGCGGCGTCGAGAATACAAACGGTTGGATCAACAGGGGCACGTTTATCTGGATTACACTGGTGGCGGGCTGTATCCCGAAAGCTTGGTGCAAGATCACGCGGATTTTTTGCAGAAGAGGGTGCTGGGCAATCCGCATTCGCAAAATCCCACATCTCTGGCCTCAACCCACCTCATGCAACAGGCCCGGGCCGATGTCCTGAACTATTTTCGGGCCGATCCGAATGAATACGATGTCGTCTTCACGCCCAACGCCAGCGGCGCTCTAAAGTTAGTGGGCGAAAGCTATCCCTTTCAGCCGGGCAGCCATTTCACTTTGGTGGCCGATAATCACAATTCGGTGCATGGCATTCGTGAATTCGCCCGCCACAAGGGCGCGCACATCTCCTACATCCCGCTGGACCCGCACACCTTACGCGCTCCCGAGATAAAGTCCTATCTGGCGCACCGGGACGAAACCAAACCCAACCTGTTCGCCTTTCCCGCCCAATCCAACTTCTCGGGCGTCCAGCACCCGCTGGAATGGATCGAGCAGGCGCGGGATCTGGGCTATGACGTCATTCTGGATGCAGCAGCGTTCGTTCCCACCAACCGATTAGATCTCAGCCAGGTGCATCCCGACTTCGTTCCCATCTCTTTCTACAAGATATTCGGCTATCCCACGGGCGTGGGCGCGCTCATCTCCCGCAAACAAGCCCTGCACAAACTGCAACGACCTTGGTTTGGCGGCGGCACAGTGCGGCTGGTTTCCACCAAAGCCGATCTTTACATCCTGGCCAAAAACCATGAGGCGTTCGAGGATGGCACGCCCAATTACCTCAGCCTGCCCGCTATCAGCATGGGCCTGCGCCTGATGTCTGACCTGGATGTAGACCACATTCATCATCGGGTGATGGCGTTGGTAGAATATTTGCTGGATGAAATGCAACAGCTTTCCCATAGCAACGGCGCGCCTTTGGTGCGCATATACGGTTCCACCGATACAAAAGCCCGCGGCGGAACCATCGCCTTCAATCTCACAGACCCCGACGGTGCGTTCTTCCCCTATCAATTAGTAGAGGCCGAGGCCAACAAAGAGGGCATTTCCATCCGAGCGGGATGTTTTTGTAATCCCGGCGCGGGCGAGTTCAGCCTTGAGATCACCTCGGAGCAAGTGCGCACATGCGTCAAACAGGCCACCATTGATGGGGTTTTCGATGTGAACGCGTATCACAAATGTCTGGGCAGCAAACCTAGCGGCGCGGTGCGGGCCTCGCTGGGTTTAGCCAGCAGTTTCGAGGATATTGTTCATTTCCTCACCTTCCTCACATCCTTCAAAGACCGCACAGCCATTGCCGCCGACGGAGATCAGTATTGCTGACCATATTTCGCCGCCGATGCGCCCCCGCGCCGATGCCGATGAAAATGGTACGCGGCCAGGACGGCGTGGGAAGCCAAGCCCGTAATGCGTGATTCGTGATGCGTGAGGTCGTCACGCATCACGAATCGCGTCCGTTGCAGATTCGCCCAACGTGGGATTTGCCAACCTTTCAGCAACCAGCGATCATTCTATTTTCATAGCAGTCCGACAGCGGGCACGCCCGCGCCGATACCGATGAAAATGAGAACGCAGATTTTCGCAGATGCTTCGCAGAATTCCACTGATTACTGATAACTGATCACTGATTACTTTATTTTCATAGCAGGCGACATGAGCGGCGGCTCGCCGATACGGACAAAAATGGAACGCAGAAACCTCTGATGCGCACAAATTATCGCAGATTACCCTGATTTTATCTGATTTTATCTGCGTAGATTAGCCTTTTCTGCGTCATCTGCTTTCTATTCACGGAACAGTCGTCATGAGCGATTGCTCACCACATAACGAATGAAAATATCTTGCTACGTCATTCCGACGACCGTAGGGAGGAGGAATCTCCTCGTCTGCAAGGGGATTTCTCGGTCGCTGCGCTCCCTCGAAATGACGCTATTTACGGAACAGCAAATCATCGGGCGTCGATTTTCACAGAGTCAGGTGATCTGATGTATTGAAAGCGCTTGCACCACGATATTGAACCTCCCTTCTCGGACCCAAAAACATGACAGTAAAAATCACCTTCCCCCAGGGTTTTCTCTGGGGAGCGGCGACAGCATCTTATCAAATCGAAGGCGCCTGGAACGAAGATGGCAAGGGGGAATCCATCTGGGATCGATTTTCGCACACGCCCGGCAAAATCTCCGACGGATCGACGGGCGACGTCGCCTGCGATCATTACCATCGCTGGAAGCAAGACCTGGATTTGATGGCAGAGCTGGGCTTGCAAGCCTACCGTTTCTCCATTGCCTGGAGCCGCGTCGTCCCCAAAGGCCGAGGAAATGTCAATGAAGCGGGCCTGGATTTCTATGACCGGTTGGTGGATGGCCTGCTAACCCGCGGCATCGCGCCCTTCGTCACCCTTTACCACTGGGATCTGCCCCAGGCGTTGCAGGATGAGGAAGGCTGGCCCGTCCGCTCCACGGCCGAGGCTTTTGTGGATTACGCTAATGTGGTCAGCGCCCGCCTGGGCGACCGGGTGAAGCACTGGATCACCCACAACGAGCCCTGGGTGGCGGCATTTTTGGGCCACGGCATGGGCATTCACGCTCCGGGTGTTCAGGATTTTCAGCAGGCAGTGGCTGCAGCGCATCATCTGCTGCTTTCGCATGGCTGGGCAGCGCCTGTAATTCGGGCCAACAGCCAGAATGCAGATGTCGGCATCACCCTCAACCTCACCGACGTGGTTCCCGCTTCGCCCAGCCCCATGGATTATCGGGCGGCCCGGGAGATGGATGGGTTCCTCAACCGCTGGTTCCTGGACCCGATTTTCGGGCGGCGCTATCCTGCGGACGCCATCGAGTGGTTCGAGCAAGTCCATGGCGTACAGGTGAATGTCATGCAAGAAGGCGATATGGACGTCATTGCTGCGCCCATCGACTTTCTGGGCGTCAACTACTACACCCGCACCGTGGCCCGCGACTCCTCGCCCGATAACCTGCCCCGCACCATCATCACCGATGATGCAGAATTCACCGAGATGGGCTGGGAAGTCGCTCCCCGCTCCCTCTTCCACCTGCTCAATCGTCTGCATTTCGATTATCAGCCCGCCAACATCTTCATCACCGAGAATGGCGCAGCCTTCCCCGACAAGGTGTGCAAAGAAGGCCACGTCCACGACGATCGGCGTCTGGCTTACCTGAAAGAGCATTTCAAAGCCGCTCACGACGCCATCCAGTGCGGTGCGCCGTTGCGCGGCTACTTCGTCTGGTCTCTCATGGATAATTTCGAATGGTCATTCGGTTATACCAAGCGATTTGGCGTCGTCTATGTCGATTACGAGACCCAGCAGCGCATTGTCAAGGAAAGCGGCAAGTGGTACAGCCAGGTCATCGCCCAAAACGGTTTCGAAGACTGAACAGTTGCATGAGCGATTGCTCACCACATAACGAACGAAAATGGAACGCAGAAACATCTGATGCACACAGATTTTCGCAGATTGTTTTGATTTTATCTGTTTTTATCTGCGTAGATCAACTTTTTCTGCGTCATCTGCGTTCTATTTACGGAACAGTCCGACGGCGGGCACGCCCGCGCCGATACCGATGAAAATGAGAACGCAGATTTTCGCAGATGCTTCGCAGAATTCCACTGATTACTGATAACTGATCACTGATTACTT